>CBHTVL010000563.1:0-1508 GCA_966096475.1 uncultured Burkholderiales bacterium | reverse complement strand
CCTCGCCAGCCCGGTCACTGTTGCCGTGAATGAACGCCTGTTGCCGCTGGTATCGCGCAGTTTTCCGGCGATGCGGGTGATCCCGCTCAATGCCGCGGTTCGCGAGAACTGCGCGATGCAGACCCCGGCCGGCAGTCTGGGCCGCCATCTGCGGCGCAGTGCGGAAGATTTTCCGGTGACGCGCAAGGCTTATCTGCAGGCGGACCCGGCGCGTGTCGCCACGCTGAAAAAAACCATTGCCGCCCGCGGGCGGCTGGTCTGCGGGTTGTCATGGCGCAGCGCCGCGCCCAAGGTCGGCGCCGCGAAAAGCATTGCGCTGCGCGATCTCGCGCCACTGCTCGAACTCGACGATCTGCAGTTTGTCGATCTGCAATACGGCGACACTGCGGCCGAACGTCAGGCGGTTCAGGCGGCGACCGGTGTGGAAGTCCGTCATATTGATGCCATCGATAACCGTCAGGATCTCGACGGCCTTGCCGCGCTGATCAGCGCCTGCGATGTTGTGGTGACGATCAGCAATACGACGGCCCATCTCGCCGGTGCGCTGGGCATACCGACGCTGCTGATGCTGCCCAGCGGTGTGGCGCGTCACTGGTACTGGCATGAGGGGCGTGCCGACAGTCCCTGGTATCCCGCAATGAAAATATTCCGCCAGCGCGCGGTGGGTGACTGGGGCGGGGTTTTTGCCGAAGTCCGAGAAGCGCTGCAGGCGTACAGGTCAAAGCGTAAATACTGAATGCCCGCTGTTGCGGAATAACGGGGCGCATCGCGCTGTTCAGAAGCTGTTAGAGTCCGCATTGCCGTTTTTAAAGCCAGTTAAAGCCAATCTTGAGGAGAATGTTCATGCGTTTGCGCCATCTGATGGGTATCGCCGCTGTGGCCGCCGTGCCGTTGACCGCCGCCTGGGTTTACGCTGCACCGTCCAGCCCCGACATGTCGTTTTTCATCACCAGCACGGGTTCCGGCAAAGGCGCTGATCTCGGCGGTCTGGCCGGCGCTGACAAACACTGCCAGCAACTGGCCGAAGCGGCTGGTGCCGGCAAAAAACAGTGGCGCGCTTATCTGAGCGCGACTGCAGAAGGCGGTTCACCGGCGGTCAATGCGCGCGATCGTATCGGCAAGGGCCCCTGGTACAACGCCGAAGGCCGGTTGATTGCACGCAACGTTGATGAACTGCATTCCATCAACGGCATTAACCGCCTGACCGCGCTGACCGAGAAGGGTGCCCGCGTCAACGGCCGTCTGGAGAATCCGAATACGCATGACATTCTCACCGGCTCGATGCCCGATGGCCGTTTGGCTGTCAGCAATACAGACACCACCTGCGGCAACTGGACCAAGAGCGGCGACGGCGCCGCAATGGTCGGTCACCATGACCGTTTCGGCCTGCGTGATGATGAGCCGGCACGTTCGTGGAATTCGTCGCATCCGTCGCGCGGCTGCAGCCAGGAAAACCTGAAGTCTTCCGGCGGCGCGGGGCTTGTCTATTGTTTCGCAGCGAATACAAA
>CBHTVL010000562.1:0-1521 GCA_966096475.1 uncultured Burkholderiales bacterium | reverse complement strand
GTTGAAGACCTATCCCGGCGCACCGGCCAATGAAGAGGGGCTGGTGATCATGGTCAAGGCCTATGACGCGATGGGCATGACGGCGCTGCGCGACGATGCGGAGCGGGTGATGAAAAAGAACTTTCCCGACAGCGTTTATCTCAAGGGCGGTCCGCGCAAGGACGTGCCCTGGTGGCAGATCTGGAATTACTGACCGGCATCCCCGCGTTCAGCGGGCGAAGCGTTTGACCGCCGTCATCAGTTCCGCAATGCTTTTTTCGCCATGGCCGGCCTTCACTGCAGTGGCGACACAACCCCGCGTATGATCTTCCAGTAGTTGCAGTCCGACGGCGTCCAGCGCCGACTGGATGGCCGCGACCTGGGTCAATACATCGACGCAATAGCGGTCGTCGCCGATCATCTGTGCGATACCGCGTACCTGGCCTTCAATCCGGTTCAGCCGTTTCAGCAGCGCCTTCTTGTGCGGCTGCACGACCTGTTTTTCATCATCTCCCGGTGCGGCGCAGTGGGTTTCAGGCGACGTCATAGCCGGCATCGCTGATCGCGGATTTGATTGCCGGCAGGCTGAGCTTGCCGGCGTCGTAAGTCACCGTGGCTTGCGCCGGATCGAGTGTGACTTCGGCGCTGCTGATGCCGTCGAGGCCGCCCAGTACGCGCTTGACGCTGGCGACGCAGCCCATGCAGGTCATGCCGCCGACGGTGATGGTTGTGGTTTCCATTGTTATCTCCTTGTTTTAATAAAAAAAATTACTGTTTGCCGTGCTGCGGCCGCCAGCGCTTGAGCAGTAGTGAATTGCTCACCACCGAGACCGAACTCATCGCCATCGCGGCGCCGGCAATCACCGGATTAAGCAGGCCCGCGGCGGCCAGCGGGATGCCCAGCACGTTGTAGAAAAACGCGAAAAACAGGTTCTGCTTGATCTTGCGGAAAGTGGCGCGCGACAGCCGTACCGCATCGACGGCACTGAGCAGATCGCTGCGCATCAGCGTGACATCGGCGGCATGCAGCGCGACATCCGAACCGGCGCCGATGGCGAAGCTGACCTGCGCTGCCGCCAGTGCGGGGGCATCGTTGACGCCGTCGCCGATCATGCCGACGCGGCGGCCCTGCTGTTGCAGGCTGTTGACGATGCGGGCCTTGTCGCGGGGCAGCAGTTCGGCTTCGAAGCGGTGGATTCCCGCCTGTTTGGCAATGTGTTCCGCGGTGCGCCGGTTGTCACCGGTGAGCATGATGACTTCGATGCCCAGAAACTGCAGTGCGGCCACCGCTTCTGCTGAAGTGGGCCGCAGCGGATCGGTAATCGCAATCAGCCCGATTGCGATGCCGTCATGGGCCACTGCAATCACGGTCTTGCCCTGGTCCTGCAGGCGGGCCACTGCGGCATGGCTTAGCGTGACGCTTTCCGCGGCAAGAAATTTCGGCGAACCGAGCAGGGCAATTTTGCCGTCGAGCATCGCCTGTACGCCCTGACCCGGCACTGCGGTGAAATCGCTGACCGGTGCCGGGCTGATGCCGCGACT
>CBHTVL010000561.1:0-1551 GCA_966096475.1 uncultured Burkholderiales bacterium | reverse complement strand
GACGCGCAAGACCGAAAAGACCTGAACGGAAGCGGCGGTACCGGGTCAATGCGGAGCATCGTCTGGTGTATATTCGATGCTCCGCAGTCTTTTTATCCGCCGTTTATCCGCCACCTTGATCAATACCATCCATACCATTGCCGAACCGGGTGCCTTCCGGCCTTGCCGGATGACCGGTTTTCCCGGGGCATTGCTTTTTTCTGAAGGCGGTCGCCGGTGAGCGGCGCGGGGCAGGGCTCGGGCTTGTTGCGGGTGTGGCGTGAGTTTGCGTCCCGGGAGTCATCGCCGGGCGTATTGCTGTTCGCCGCGGCCCTGCTGGCAATGGTGGTCGCGAATTCCTCGCTGGCGTCCTACTACCAGTCATTTCTGGAACTTCCCATCGTGCTCAGCATCGGCGCTTTTGTCATCGACAAGCCGCTGCTGCTCTGGGTCAACGACGGCCTGATGGCGGTGTTCTTTTTTCTGGTCGGACTGGAGCTCAAGCGCGAGCTGGTCGAAGGTGAACTGTCTGATCCCCGGCAGGCTTTGCTGCCGGTTGCGGCAGCCATCGGCGGCATTGCGGTGCCGTCGCTGATTTATGCCTTCATCAACGCCGGTGACGGTTTTGCGACAAGGGGCTGGGCGATACCCGCGGCCACGGATATTGCATTCGCACTGGGCGTTCTGGCGCTGCTCGGTGACCGGGTGCCGCGGGGCCTCAAGGTTTTCCTGCTGACGGTGGCGATTGTCGATGACATCGGCGCCATTATCATCATTGCGCTGTTTTATTCGGCCACGCCTTCCGCAGTGACGCTGTATGTCGCCGGCGCCGCGATGCTGGTGCTGATCCTCATGAACCGCGCGGGCATGATGCGCATCGCACCCTATCTTCTGGTCGGACTGGTGTTGTGGGCGGCGGTTCTCAAATCGGGAGTCCATGCGACCATCGCCGGCGTGCTGCTGGCGCTGACCATCCCACTGCGCAGCAGTGCGGGAAAACCATCGCCGTCACGCCAGCTGGAGCATGACCTTCACGGTTCGGTCACGTTTGCGGTGCTGCCGCTGTTTGCCTTTGCCAATGCCGGTGTGTCCTTCGCAGGCATGGCCTTGTCCGATCTCGCACATCCGATTACCGCGGGTATTGCCCTCGGACTGTTCATCGGCAAGCAGACCGGGATCATGGCGGTGTCCGGCGCCTTGATTGCTGCCGGATGGGCGCGTCTGCCTCAAGGCGCCACCTGGGGCAGTTTCTACGGTGTTGCCGTGCTCACCGGCATCGGCTTCACAATGAGCCTGTTCATCGGCAGTCTGGCGTTCAAGAGCGAACTGGCGGTGGTATTGCCGGTCGACGAGCGCGTCGGCATCCTGCTGGGTTCTGCGGTATCGGCGATCGCCGGATATCTGATTCTCCGGGCGGTTATCAAGCCGCGGGCCGCGAAGAACTGAAGTTCAGAACTTCGGTTTTTTGGCGGCCTTCTTGTAGCAGTCAACGCCGTCCAGGATCTCGCGTTTGGCTTCTTCGGCGCCGACCCATCCGATCACCTTGACCCATTTTCCGGGTTCGAGGTCCTT
>CBHTVL010000560.1:0-1555 GCA_966096475.1 uncultured Burkholderiales bacterium | reverse complement strand
CTTCACCGGCAGCGGTGCGCTCGTATTGACGCTGCACCCTTCGGTGCCGGCGAAAAACATGCGCGAGCTGATTGCCATCGCCCGCAGCAAACCGGGAAAGATCGCCTACGGCTCCGGCGGCTTCGGTTCGGCCAACCATCTCGCGGCAGAGCTGATGCAGTCCTTCTCCAAAATCAAGTTCACCCATGTGCCCTACAAGAGCGCGACACTGGGCATTGCCGGCGCATTGAGCGGGGATGTCGACATGGTGATCGTGGTGATCTCCAGCGCCGTGCCGTTTGTGGAATCCGGCCGCATGCGTGCGCTGGCCATTCTCGACAACAAACGCAATAGTTCGATTCCAGATGTGCAGACCTCAAAAGAAGCAGGATTACCGGGACTGGTCGCCATCAACTGGTACACCATCATGACCCCGGCCGGCACGCCGCGCGCCATCATCGACCGCCTGAATGCCGAATCGGTGAAAGCCATGTCCGCACCGGATATGCGTGAAAAATTCGCCGCGATGGGCGGCGACGTCGCCACCGGTTCACCGGAGCAGACCGGTGAATTCCTGCGCGCCGAAAACGACCGCTGGGGCAAGGTCATCCGCGAAGCCAATATCAAGGCCGAATAAAAGCCGCAGTACGTAAAAAACCCCGGCGTTCTGCCGGGGTTTTTTCTTGCCTGGAATACTTTACTTCAGGCGCATGTCGTTTTTGACAGTCTTCACGCCCTGCACGCCGCGCGCCAGATCCGCTGCAGTGGCGATATTGCTTTGCGAACTGACAAAGCCGCTGAGCTGAACCACGCCCTTGTAGGTTTCGACGCTGATTTCCGCTGTCTTCAAGCCGGGATCATTGAGGATGGCCGTCTTCACCTTGGTGGTGATGACGGAGTCGTCGATATATTCGCCGGCGCTTTCGGTTTTGTCAGTGGAAGCGCAGCCTGCGGCTGTTGCCAGCATCAGTGCAGCAGTCATTGCGATGACAAATTTAAGCTGTTTCATGGTTTTATTTCCTTAAGGTTTATATTGCGGAACCCGACGCCATCAGCGGCGCCGGTGTTCAAATGGCAACAGATTCAGCCGGTCCGCTTATTTATGGACCTGGTTGCCGATAATGCCGCCGACTGCGGCACCGCCCACGGTGCCGACCGCACTGCCGCCGGTCAGCACCGCACCGGCAACAGCGCCGATGCCGGCGCCTGCGGCCGTATTCTGGTCACGCGTCGACATCCCCGCACAACCGCCGAGGCCTAACAGCACTGCCGAGATCACTGCAATTTTCTGGATCGTTTTCATTGGGTTACCTTTTTTGAGAATGCGGATGGAAATCCGTTCTGACTTACCCGCCGCAGATGCGGCGGGACATTGCGGGTTACGAAAAAACTCAGGCATTTGACTGCAGCGATCCGTTGACGACCCTCACCTTGTCACCCGATCGCCAGTTCGCAGCGCTGGAGGCAAACATGCGGGAAGAACCATCGTTGAAACGCACGGTGATTTCATAAGCCTTTTTCGACTTCACCTGCTTCTCGATCTGGTTGACGGCGACGGCGCCGCCCACCGCACCGA
>CBHTVL010000559.1:0-1558 GCA_966096475.1 uncultured Burkholderiales bacterium | reverse complement strand
GTAAACCTATGATTTAATTGATTAATTAATGCTCTTCGCCTTCGGCCAGCGGGCGTGGTGACACGCCCTGCCGTTGGCGACCGCCGTGCAGGGTCAAGGCCTGATCGACCAGTTCCTTCTGCTGTTTCTCGTGCAACGACTTGTAACCGGCCGCCGGAGATGCCGAAGAATCACGACCTGCGTAATACAGCTTCTGGTGCGGCAACAGATGACGCATCAGGTAATGCTGGATATGCCGCCACGAACCCTGGTTACGCGGTTCTTCCTGACACCAGACGATTTCCTTGGCGTTTTTGTAGCGTACGATCTGCGCACGGAACTCCTCATGCGCAAACGGATAAATCTGCGCAATGCGAACCAGCGGCAGATTCGGAATGGCGCGCGTACGCCGTTCGTTGCGCAGGTCGTAATAAACCTTGCCGCTGCAGAAAATGACGCGCTCGACCTTTTCAGGATCGATTTCGCGCGAATCCCAGTCCTCGTTGACCGGATTGAATTTGTCGTTGGCGAATTCTTCCAGCGGCGACACCGATTCCTTGTGACGCAGCAGGCTTTTCGGCGAAAAGATGATCAGCGGTTTGCGATGCGGGCGGATCATCTGCCGGCGCAGCAGGTAATACATCTGTACCGGCGTTGCCGGCACGCAGACCTGCATGTTGTAGTCGGCACAGAGTTGCAGGAAACGTTCGATACGACCCGAGGAGTGCTCCGGACCCGCGCCTTCATAGCCGTGCGGCAGCATCATGGTCAGGCCGCACATGCGACCCCACTTCACTTCACCCGAGGCGATGAACTGATCGATCACCACCTGGGCGCCGTTGACGAAGTCGCCGTACTGCGCCTCCCAGATCACCAGCTCTTTCGGACCGGAAGTCGAGTAGCCGTATTCAAAACCGAGCACCGCTTCTTCCGACAGCACTGAATCGATGACGACAAAGTCACCCTGATCCGGTGCCAGGTGTTGCAGCGGCATGTAAGTGCCCTGATCGCCGCGTTCGCGGTTCTGGTCGTGCAATACCGCATGACGATGGAAGAAGGTGCCGCGGCCGGAATCCTGACCGGACAGCCGCACCGAAAAGCCTTCGGTCAGCAGCGAAGCATAAGCCAGCGTCTCCGCCATGCCCCAGTCAAGCGGCAGCTTGCCCTCCGCCATCAGACGGCGGTCCTGCATGATTTTTTCCACGCGCGGATGCAGTTTGAAATTCGCAGGCACTTCACAGACCTTGCGCGCGAGCGCCTGCAACCGCTCCAGCGGCATCCGGGTGTCGTCGTTCTGGTTCCACTTGGTGCCCTTATAAAGGCTCCAGTCGGTTTCAAACGGCGGCTTGTAGTTGGACAGGATGGTCTTGTTGGTGTGGTAGCCGTGGTCGAGCGCATCCCGGAATTCGGCCACCATCCTGTCGGCATCGGCTTCGGCGACAACGCCTTCCTTGATCAGGCGGTCGGCATAAACCTTGCGCGGCGTCGGGTGCGAATGGATGCGGCGATACATCAGCGGCTGCGTCACCATCGGCTCGTCCTGCTCGTTATGGCCCAGACGGCGGTAGCAGATCAGGTC
>CBHTVL010000558.1:0-1560 GCA_966096475.1 uncultured Burkholderiales bacterium | reverse complement strand
ATCCGCCAATTCATGCCCGATATCGTATTGCTGGACATGCGCTTGCCGGACGGCAACGGCATGGATTTGTTGGCGGAGCTCACTACCAGGGGATTACCGGTGATCGTGATGACCGCCTACGGTGAAGTGAGCGATGCCGTGAGCGCGATGAAGCAGGGCGCTATCGATTACCTGAAAAAACCAGTCGATCTGGAAGAGCTTTTACTGGCTATCGACAAGGCGCAACGTTCCGTAACACTCAAACACCAACTCGACCATTCGCGCCAGCGGGATAGCCATGCCGCGGAAGGCGTTGAATTCATCGGTGAAAGCCCGGCCATGCAGGCCGTTCAGAACCAGATTCAGCGTATTGCCAAGCTCGTTTCCGTCGCCGATGTCGCACCGCCGACGGTGCTCATTACCGGAGAGACCGGCACCGGCAAGGATGTTGCCGCGCGCTTGCTGCATCACTCCTGCAATAACAGCGAACGGCCATTCGTGCATGTAGATTGCGCGTCGTTGCCCGCCGATCTGATCGAGAGCGAACTGTTTGGCCATGAAAAGGGCGCTTACACCAGTGCACAGGGTTCGCGTTGCGGGCTGATCGAAGCTGCCGAGGACGGCACGCTGTTCATGGACGAAATCGGCGAGTTGCCGCTGACCTTGCAGGCAAAACTGCTTAATGTGCTCGAACGGCGCATGGTGCGCCGTCTTGGCTCTACCAAGGAGCGGCCGGTGCCCGCCCGTTTTGTCGCGGCGACCAACCGCGACCTGCAGCAGATGTTTATTACCGACTCAATGTATTGAATATCGAAATGCCGCCCCTGCGTGAACGCGGCGGCGATGTCCTGCTGCTGGCGCGGCATTTTGCGCAGCAAACCGCACGCCGTTATGGTTTGCCGCATCGCGAATATTCTGCCGATGCCATGCAGTCCATGCGTGAGTATCCCTGGCCGGGTAATATTCGTGAGCTGAAACACCAGATCAGTCGCGGGGTGTTGTTAAGCCGGGGCAATGAAATGACGGCGGCCGATCTCGCTCTGCCAGTGCTTTCCGGGAATGCCGGACAGGATAAGGCCGCCTCGGTTGCTACCACGCTTGAAGAAGCGGAGAAAATGCTCATTGTCAACGCGCTGAAGCAGTCGGGCGGAAATGTCTCGGAAGCTGCGCGACTGCTTGGCATCACCCGCATGACCATACGCTATCGCATGGAAAAGCACGGAATCAGGGAGGTCTGAGGGGGCCGCTTGTGCATGGTAAAATCGTGCCATCCTTTTTGCTGCGGAGTCCCTCATGAAAATCGGCACCCCTCTTAGTCCTTCTGCCACACGCGTCATGCTGCTCGGCAGCGGCGAACTGGGCAAGGAGGTCATCATCGCCCTGCAACGCCTGGGAGTCGAGGTAATCGCCGTCGACCGATACGCGAATGCGCCGGGGCATCAGGTGGCACATCGTGCGCACGTTGTGAACATGACCGACGGCAAGACGTTGCGTGCATTGATTGAAGCCGAAAAACCGCACTTGATTGTGCCGGAAATCGAAGCCATCGCCGTCGATACGCTCGCTGAAATCGAAGCTGCC
>CBHTVL010000557.1:0-1560 GCA_966096475.1 uncultured Burkholderiales bacterium | reverse complement strand
CGCCGATCAGCTTGCCGGCCACGGGCGTCGCGAGCGTGCTGGAGGTGCCCGGCGTGCAGACGGCAGTGTCGCGCATCGGTCGCGGTGAATCAGCCGCGGATCCGGCGGGCCCGAACGAGGCCGACCCGATCGTCACCTTGAAGCCTCGCGACCAGTGGCCCTCCGGATGGACACAGGATGATATTGCGGCGGCGATACGTGACAAGCTGAAAACCATTCCCGGCGTGCAGCTGGTGATGGCGCAGCCGATCTCCGACCGCGTCGATGAAATGGTGACCGGCGTGCGCTCGGATGTCGCGGTCAAGCTTTTCGGTGATGACCTTGAGCAGCTGCGGCAGACCGCGAACGAGATTGCCGCGGTGGCCGGGACGGTGCGCGGCGTGCGCGATATGCGCGTCGAGCGTGTCGGCGGCCAGCAGTACCTGTCCGTCATCATCGACCGCAAGGCGATTGCGCGCCAGGGCCTCAACGTTTCCGATGTGCAGGATGTGATCGAGATGGCCATCGGCGGCAAGGTGGCCACCGAGATCTATGAGGGTGAGCGCCGCTTCCAGGCTGTGGTGCGCCTGCCGCAGCAGTTCCGCAACGATCTCAACGACATCCGTTCACTGATGGTGACTGCGCCGAACGGCGCCCAGGTCACATTGGAAAGCCTGGCGAAAATCGAAGTGGTTGAAGGCCCGGCTCAGGTCAGTCGCGAGATGGGCAAGCGCCGCATTGTTGTCGGCATCAATGTCCAGGATCGTGATCTGGGCGGTTTTGTCGCCGAGCTGCAGCAGGCTGTGGGCAGCAGGGTCAAACTGCCCGAGGGTTATTACCTCGAGTGGGGCGGCCAGTTCCAGAACCTTGAGCGGGCGCTGGGCCATCTGACGGTGATCATTCCGGTGACCATCGCGGCGATCTTTTTCCTGCTGTTCCTGCTGTTCAATTCGCTGAAGTTCGCAGCGCTGATCATTACCGTGCTGCCGTTTGCTTCGATCGGCGGGATCATCGGTCTCGCCGTATCGGGTGAGTTCCTGTCGGTGCCCGCATCCGTCGGATTCATCGCGCTGTGGGGCATCGCGACGCTGAACGGTGTGGTGCTGGTGAGTTATATCCGCAAGCTGCGCGACGAGGGCATGGCGCTGGCTGAGGCCGTGCGCGAAGGTGCCATCGCGCGATTCCGTCCGGTGATGATGACGGCAACGGTGGCCATGCTCGGCCTGATTCCATTCCTGTTCGCCACCGGGCCGGGTTCGGAAGTGCAGCGTCCGCTGGCGATTGTGGTGATCGGCGGGCTGATTACCTGCACGGTACTGACGCTGATCGTGGTGCCGGTGCTTTACCGGTTTTTTGAGGAGGAAAGGGTCGAGGCATGAAAGAGATCAAGGCTGTCATACAGCCCATGCGTCTGGAGCAGCTGCGCAAGGCGTTCCGCAAGATTCCGGATTTCCCGGGCATGACGGTATCCCGTGCACAGGGCTCGGGTTATCACCCGGACAAGCCGCGTCCGCAGGGGATCCGTGCGGAGTTGACCGATTACTCGGAAAAAATCCGCATTGAAATCATCGCCGGTGATGA
>CBHTVL010000556.1:0-1563 GCA_966096475.1 uncultured Burkholderiales bacterium | reverse complement strand
ACGCAAAAAAGATGACCGGCAAAACCATCTTCCCGTATAGTGACGGCCTCGAAACCCGGACTCACCCATGAAGTTCTGCAGCGACTGCGGCGCCGCCGTCAGCCTCAAAATCCCCGCCGGCGATTCACTGCCCCGCTACGTCTGCGACGCCTGCGCCACGATTCATTATCAGAATCCGAAAATGATCGTCGGCTGCATTGCGGAATGGGAAAGCCGCATCCTGCTGTGCCGCCGTGCGATAGAACCGCGACTGGGTTTATGGACGGTGCCGGCAGGCTTCATGGAAAACGGCGAAACCACCGCACAGGGTGCCGCCCGCGAAACGCTGGAAGAAGCCAATGCCCGCGTCGAAGTCGGTCCGCTGTACGCGATGTACAACATCCCGCACATCAACCAGGTCTACATCCTGTTCCGCGCCCGTCTGCTGGATCTCGATTTCAGCGCCGGCACTGAATCACTGGAAGTGAAACTGTTCGACGAAGCCGATATCCCCTGGGAGCAGATTGCCTTCGCCACGGTGCGCAATACGCTGACCCACTACTACAGTGATCGCAAGGCCGGCGAATACCGCTTCCACCTCGGCACCATCGAACGCGCACCCGTCCGCAGCTGAATCCGGCGACCGAAAGACTCAGGCCGCGCGCAGCGCGTCAACAATGCTCAGCCGCGCCGCACGCACCGCCGGCAGAAAACCGCCGATCACCCCCATCAGCACCGCAAACAGCATCGACGTCACGATGATGCGCGGCGTCAAGGTAAAGCTGAACGCCAATTCCGAGAACGACTGCCAGTTCAGCGTTGAAATGTGAATGAACTGCATCAGCGACGCCAGCATCAGCCCCGCAATCCCGCCGACGACACCGAGCAGTACCGCCTCCAGCAGGAAGGTGGCGAGAATGCTGGTGCGACGGAATCCCAGCGCGCGCAGCGTGCCGATTTCCCCGGTACGGTTGGCCACCGCCGCATACATGGTGATCATCGCGCCGATCATCGCACCGACCGAAAAAATCACCGACAGCGTCAGTCCGAGATAACTGATGAAGTTCGACAGCGCCTTCGACTGGTCCTCAAAAAACTCGCGCTCCGCCTTCACATCCAGCGTCAGCCGCGGATCGTTTTCCAGTCGTGCTTTCATATCCGTCAGGGTCGCCGGATCGGCCAGCCGCGCCACCACCGCCGACCAGGCGTTGCGCCGGAAAGACTGCAGCAACTGGTCGGCATCCGCCCACACTTCGGAGTCGTAGGCCGAACCCTTGGCCTCGAACAGACCGACGACCCGCCATTCCCGTCCGCCGAAACGCAGCAGCGAACCGACCGCCGCGCCTTCAAAACGTTGTGCAATGCTCGAACCGACGATCACTTCAGCCGACCCCGGCTTGAACGAACGGCCTTCGATGATGCGCAACTGCGGCCGCAGCTCAAAAGCAGCGAGTCCGACGCCGCGCGTCGTGACATTCGTCGCTACACCCGAGTCACGCTTCGGCAGCGTGATCAACACCACCACTTCCTTGGATGCCAGCCGCAGACCGTTGCCGCCGATGGCGATTTCCGGCTGCGTCTCCA
>CBHTVL010000555.1:0-1581 GCA_966096475.1 uncultured Burkholderiales bacterium | reverse complement strand
AGATCGGCAGCAACGTGTCATCGCTCAACTCGCCCAGCTCCGGCGTGCGCGAAGCCCGGGCGCGGTCAATCTCCTTGGCGCTGAGCTGCTTCACCGCAATTTTTGAACGTTCCCACAACTGGCGTTTGACCTCAGCCTTGTCCCAGCCTTCACGGCGGAAAATTTCGGCGTGTTCAGTACCGAGAATGAACCACGGCTCACCGCCATGCACATATTCATTGCTGGTCGGATGCATCATCGTCTCGGCGATGACCCGCGCCAGTTCATCGGCGAACCGGGCATGGGTATTCATGTTCATCGTGCCTTCAGCACCGACCACGGTTACCGTGCTGTCGCCAGCCGCGAATCCGCGCTCGACATGGAGCGGCTGCCAGGGATGGTTTTCTTCATTTTCGGCACAGCAGAAGGTGAATTTCCCGGGCTGGCCGTGGGTCGCACGATCCATCTCGCCGGGCCAGGCGCCGCCGATGTTCTGCAGAATCAGCCGCATCGCCCGGCCGAGCGTGGCATTCGCCCAGTTGCCCTGCCCGATGCAGTTAAACGTCGCATTGACCTGCAACTGCTTCGAGATCGGGCCGTTGAGCACCAGCCACACCGCCACCGGATTGGTGGTGGCCTGGATGCCCTGCAGATTGAATTCGGCATCGGCAATCGCTTCGGTGGCCGCGATCAGTACCGGCAGGTATTCGGGATCGCAACCGGCCATCACTGCATTGATGGCAATCAGTTCCACGGTCGCAGCACCGAAACCCGGCGCAACGCGCGCGACCGGTTCATGGCGGCCGCGGCGGCTGTGCGCCAGCATGCGCTCAACTCGCGCGGCGGTCGGCGGCACGATGGGCAGGCCATCGCCCCAGCGACGCTCGCGATACAACCGGTTGATGGCATCGATATCGTCCGGCATTTCCAGCGTGGCCGCACGATCCAGTGACTGCTCCGTCATGATTTTTCTCCCGCCAGCAGTTTGGCGATATCGGCCACACACTGCTCGGCGATTTTGCGCACCTCTTCCCGGCTGCGTCCGCCGAAGGGATGGGGAATCACGGCGATGGGCAGATTGCTGTTGCCCAGCGCACGGGCCTGGGCACGACCAAGCGTCTGAAACGCCGTCGAACATACCGTCACGGCACGTTTGCCCTGCTTGGTCACTTCAACACTGTCGTGGACACTCCACGACGCGCAAGACCCTCAGTCGCCGGAACCGGCGATCACCACAGCGCACTCAAGCGACAGGGCCGCAATCACCGCCGGATCAGCCGGCAGTGAAGCCGAAGACTTGCGGCGCTTGAGCACCTTCGCCACGCCGTAACGTGACTGCAGCAGCTCAGCGATGTCATCCGCAAGGAAATTGAAATTGGGTTTTGCGTTGTCGATGAAGCCGACCGTCGCACCGGCCAGCCCGCGCAGCGCAGTCTGCGCAAGCGCCGGTGCAGCCTCAGCCGCACGCGGCGCCGTCGGATCAAAAAGTATCAATGTTTGCATCATGCTTTCCGGATTCAATATGACTCAGGGATCGAGCCGGATGTTCGCCTGCTTCACCAGACGGGTCCACATCTGGATTTCCTTGCTGATGAAAGTCTG
>CBHTVL010000554.1:0-1599 GCA_966096475.1 uncultured Burkholderiales bacterium | reverse complement strand
TGGGCGGCAAGGGCAAGCTCTTCCTGTTCGACGAACCGACCACCGGCCTGCATTTCGACGATGTGCGGAAACTGCTCGGCGCTTTCCACAAGCTGCTGCTCGCCGGTCATTCGATCATTGTCATCGAACACAATCTCGATGTGATCCGCGCTTCGGACTGGATCATCGATCTCGGCCCGGAGGGCGGCGACGCCGGCGGCATGATTGTCTGCAACGGCACGCCGGACGAAGTAACGCAGCACCCGACGTCGCATACCGCGAAGGCAATGCGCGACTACGCTGCCTCCCTCGGTGTGCCGCCGGCGATCCCCGAAGTCCGTCACGCCGTCGCACTGCACGGCAACTCGATCAGCGTCAGCCATGCGCGCGAACACAATCTGAAAAACATCAGCGTCGATATCCCACGCGGCAAGTTCACCGTGGTGACCGGTGTATCGGGCAGCGGGAAATCAACGCTGGCCTTCGATATCGTGTTTGCCGAGGGCCAGCGCCGTTATCTCGAATCACTGAACGCCTATGCCCGCCAGTTCGTGCAGTCGGCCGCACGGCCGGAAGTGGATGCGATCTACGGCATTCCGCCAACAGTGGCGATTGAACAGCGCACCAGCCGCGGCGGCCGCCGCAGCACGGTGGCGACGCTGACCGAGATTTACCATTTCCTGCGCCTGCTCTATGTGAAGCTGGGCACGCAATACTGCCCCGACTGCGATGTCGCCATCGAGCCGCAGAGCATCGACCAGATCACCGCGCGCATCATGAAAGAGTCCCGCAACGACCGTATCGGCCTGCTCGCGCCGCTGGTGGTCAATCGCAAGGGTTATTACACCGACCTCGCGAAGTGGGCCGCGGGCAAGGGCCACACCCATCTGCGGGTCGATGGCGAGTTCATTCCGACTTCGCCGTGGCCGCGCCTCGCGCGTTTCCAGGAACACAGCATCGAACTGCCGGTCGCCGACATCCGCGTCAAACCGGAGAACGAAGCCGCACTGCGCGCCGGCCTCGCTGCCGCACTGGAGCATGGCAAGGGCGTGGTGCATGTGCTCGGCGGCCTCGACTCGCTGGCCGATGCGATGGCGAAAAAGGATGCGAAACGCATCAACCTCACCGAAACCGTTTATTCAGTCAAACGCGCCTGCCCGTCGTGCAACAAGAGTTTCCCGGAACTCGATCCGCGGCTGTTTTCGTACAACTCCAAACACGGCTGGTGCGCGACCTGTTTCGGCACCGGGCTGTCGCTGGAAAAAGTGGATTGGGACGAGGAACGCGAAAAAACCGGCACCGAGGAACATGTGCTGGATTCCTGGCTGAACTGGCTGGAAGTCGATGAGCCCTGCCCGAGTTGTACCGGCAAGCGCCTGAATCCGACGGCGCTGGCAGTGCGTTACCGCAAACGCTCGATCGCCGAACTGGCTGCATTGCCGGTGGCGAAACTGGCGGGCGAATTCACCGATGTCTCGTTCAGCGGCCGCGAAGCGGCGATTGCGCGAGACATCGTGACGGAAATCCGCAGCCGGTTGAGTTTTCTTGATGAAGTCGGCCTTGGCTATCTGGCGCTTGATCGCGCAGCGCCGACGCTGTCCGGCGGCGAAGCCCAGCGCC
>CBHTVL010000553.1:0-1610 GCA_966096475.1 uncultured Burkholderiales bacterium | reverse complement strand
GCCTTCGCCACCTTGCTCCAGCGGGCGATTTCGTTGCGCATGTGAGCGGCCAACCGATCCGGTGCGGTTCCGATCAACTCGACGCCGAGCACAGCAGCGCGGTCCTTGAAATCCTGAATGCCGAGAATACGCACCGTCT
The DNA here is from genome assembly GCA_966096475.1 of uncultured Burkholderiales bacterium. GTDB lineage: Bacteria > Pseudomonadota > Gammaproteobacteria > Burkholderiales > SG8-41. The sequence goes on along the minus strand of CBHTVL010000553.1, from coordinate 1,471 downwards.
CGGCATTGAGCTTACCGATGATGTCTTTACTGGTGCCGGCCGGCGCATAAAAACCGTACCAGGTGTCGAAGTCGATCGGATAGCCCTGTTCCGCCATAGTCGGAATGTCCGGCGCCAGCGCAGCGCGTTTGGTGCTGGCGGTGGCCAGCCCCTTCAGCTTGCCGGTTTTGATGTGCTGCAGGGGCAGCAGGATGATGTTGAAGCCCACCGACACTTCACCCGACAGCAGCGCGGTATGTAAAGGGGCGGCGCCCTTGAAGGGGATGTGCACCATGTCCACGCCGGTCAGTTGCTTCAGCTGCTCCAGGCCGAAATGCTGGCCGCTGCCGTTGCTGGGTGAGCCGAAAGTGATCTGCCCCGGCTTCGACTTGGCGAGCGCGATCAGTTCCTTGACGTTTTTGACCGGCACCGACGGGTGCACCACCAGCAGGTTCGGCTGCGAGGCCACCAGCGAGATCGGTTCGAAGTCTTTCAGTGCGTCGTAAGGCATCTTCGGATACAGCGCAACACTCAGCGCCTGCGGACCGATGCCGCCCATCAGCAGCGTGTAACCATCGGGCGCCGACTTGGCCACCGCATCGGAACCGATATTGCCGTTCGCACCGGCACGGTTCTCCACCAGGAACTGCTGCCCCAGCGCATCGGTAAGCCGCATGCCGATGTTTCTCGCCATGAAGTCATAACCGCCGCCCGCGGGAAACGGCGCAACGATGCGCACCGGACGGGTCGGATAAGCCGTCTGCGCCAGCGTTGCCGCAGGCAGGCATGCGGTAGCCGTCGCTGCAGCGGTCAGGGAAACTTGCAGCCAGTGTCGCAGATTCATGGTTATATCCTATTGATTTTATTAAATTATTTTGACAGATACTTGTTGAAGAAGGCGACGCTGAGCTCCAGCGCACGATCGGCTTCGGGCTTGCTGTAGGTACGCCCGCCGTGGCGCGCGAAGGCATGATCGGCGCCGGGATATTTGTGGATCTCCACCAGCGGATTCGGTGACAGCCGCCGCTCCAGCAATTCATTCACCTCCGCCTGCACCCAGCGGTCCTTCATCGCCATGTGCAGCATGAAGGGCCGGTGCAGATTCCCGACCTCGCGGATGTTGTGTTCGATATAGGTGCCGTAATAAGCCACCGCGCAATCAATGTCCGTGCGACAGCAGAGCAGATAGCAGAGTTTGCCGCCGAGGCAATAACCCACTGCCCCGACCTTGCCGTTGCATTCCGGCAGGGTCGCGATGTGCTTGACCGTGTCTTCCATGTCACGCACGCCGAGGTCGTAGTCAAAGTCGTAATAGAGATCGAAAGCCTTTTTGACGTCTTCCGGATTACGGTCCGACAACTCCACGCCGGGTTCCTGCCGCCAGAACAGATCCGGCACAAAACACACGAACCCCGCTTCGGCGAATTCGTGCGCGTGCGTGCGCATGGTGTCGTTGACGCCCCAGATTTCCATGATCGCGACAATCGCCCCC
>CBHTVL010000552.1:0-1617 GCA_966096475.1 uncultured Burkholderiales bacterium | reverse complement strand
CGACTGCGGCCTGTTCGAAGATTTCACGGAAGCGGCTTTCGGTTTCGCGGGATCGCTGTTCAGCCAGTTCCTGGGCCATGCGCGCGTTGAGGCTGGCAATGCCGAAGCCGATGTCGCCGGCAACGTCGGTCAACAGCCGGATTTCCTCGTCGTCGAACGCATCGCGCTCTTCGGCATGCAGCATCAGCACGCCGATGGTCTGCCCGTGTCCGGTCAGCGGCAGGGCGATGATGCTCTGATATCCGAGTTGCCGTGCGCGCGGGCGCAGTTTTTCATGCTGCGGATCACGCAGGATGTCGCGCATGATGTGCAGTTCGCCGGAGACAAACGCACTGGCCGCGACGCCCCTGCTGCGTCCGCCATAGGTTTCGCTGTCGGGGCTGTTCATCGGTGCGTCATTGCCGTAGCCGGCATGGGCAACGGGATACACCGGCCGGTCGGGGTTGCCGCTTTTTAATCCGATCCACGCTTGTTTGTAACCACCGGACTCGACGACCACGCGGCACAGGCTGCTGAGCATTTCGGATTCCTGCGTCGCATGGACGAGGATGTGCGTGCAATCCGCCATGACCTGCCGCGCGCGACCCAGGCGCAGCAGGCCGGCTTCGGCGCGTTTGCGGTCGCTGATGTCGTCGATGGTCTGGATCAGGTATTGCATGCCTTCCGGCGTTTTTGCCAGCGCCACCGTGCGTGAGACCCAGAATGTGCTGCCGTCCTTGCGGATGTAGCGTTTGTCGCTGGAGAAGTGGTTGCGTTCGCCGTCAAGCAGTTCGCGCCGCATGTGATCCTGCTGGTCGCGGTCGTCGGGATGGGTCAGGTCGCGCGTGCGCAGGCGCAGCAGTTCTGCGGCGCTGTAGCCGAGCATGTCGCAGAGCTTGCGGTTGACTTCAAGAATCCGGCCGTCGATCGCGGTGTGTGCGATGCCGACCGCGATCTGATCAAAGGAGGATTCGAAGTGGATGCGCCGGGCAGCGTCGCCGGGGCGCAGAGGCAAGGGCAGGGGGCCGGTGCTGCCGGCGGCAGGCGGTGGCGTGCTGGGGGTGCCTCCTCTGCGCTGTTGCATTGACGCACCTGAAATGGGGGTTGTTGGCCGGCTGGTCTATATACGATGTCGGTGAACTGTTTTTGTTCAAGACAGTGCAGGTTTGGAGCCGGTTTTTTGCGATGGTAGCGCGCATCAGTATGAATTGAAAAACGCCTGTTGCATTCTTGTGACTTTTTTCATAAGTGATTGAGCATATTAAGCTTTTCGCATTTTCAAACCCTGCTGGTGGTGGGGTGAAAAAGGGTTTTCCGGATTGCCGGCAAAAGCAGGAAATTTTCAGTTCAAACCCGGTCTGAATGGCGTTTTCCGGCTGCATTTTCCGGAAAAACCGGCAAACGGGCGGAATTCGCCATTCAGGACATTAACCGCGCTTTATGAGCCGTTGAGTAAGGCAAATCTTCAATATTTTTAATGGGTTACTTGATTCTGTGCCAGTAAAGGAGTAACTTTCACGCCTAATTCGTAGATCGGGAGGTGGCATCGTTAGTCCCATCCTGACATTCCGCGCGGTTCTGGCAGTTTTGCTGCTGGTGATCGCGTCGACGGCAGGTGCAGCGAGCCTCGGCAGGCTG
>CBHTVL010000551.1:0-1620 GCA_966096475.1 uncultured Burkholderiales bacterium | reverse complement strand
AGGAAGGCACCTGGGTGGTGAGCTGGGTGGGCCTGATCGAACCCTCACTGACGCTGCCGCAGTTTCTCAATGTGCGGCTGATTCGCGGCAGCATCGTCGACCAGTTCCGCGGCATGATTGATGAAATCGAGCGCCGCGATGTCGTGCGGCGCACTGCATCGTCGAAAGGACGTTGAAACAATGAGATTCGGGGTGATGCGCTTTGCTGCGCCTGCTGCAATGTTGTTGCTTGGCGCCTGCGCGACCGTGCAGCCGCCGCAGAGCCTGCATTTGCGGGCTGCGGATCCCGAGGTTCGTGATTGTGCCGAATGGTTCCGGTCGACGGATGCCGCAGTCGATGCGGCCGGCGTGCGTGATCGTGAAGCTTCGCCGGTCGCAGGATTTCCCTATTTGCGCAGCACGCGTTTTCTCGCGGCATTGATGCCGGCGGCGAATACCGATGTGCTGCGGCGAACCTGGCTGGAGCAGTTGCGTCAGGCCGACCTGCAGGCGCGGGCGGCCGAATTGCGCAATCTGCCGGCGGCACAGACTGCCGATAGCAGTCGGGCGCAGCGTTGCGGCGCCTTGCTGCTGAACCGTGACCTGCAGCAGCCCGAACTGTCAGCGATGCTCGCAGAGCGCGTGCGGGTGCCCGATGCCTACAGCGACGGCCTGCGTATCGCCGGCCTTTACGGATTGACACGGATTCCTTTTACCGGTGGTGTTGCGCAATGGCATGCCGAAGCGCGCGCGATGTTCGAGCGTTCCCGCAAGGGCGAACCTTCGGCACATCCGGTCGAACGTTATGCGCCGGCCGGCACGGGGCGTTACAGCCGCGCGGAAGTGGCCGCACTGCTCAAGCGTGCGGATCCCGCACTTGGCCTGCTGTCGCTGAATGCCGATGAGACTTCACGACTGCTGGCGACCTATGCGCCGGTGTTTGAAGTTGAAACAACGGGTGAATTCGACCGTCCCGGTGCGCTGCGTTGGGGCGAGGCCCGGCATCCGGTGCCGGATACGCAAAAGCCCGTGGTCTATCAGCGCCTGAGCTACACGCGTTACGGCGGCCGCACACTGGTGCAACTGGTTTATACGATGTGGTTCGGCGAACGTCCTGTCGACAAGTCATTCGACATCCTCGCCGGCGGACTCGACGGACTGGTGTGGCGGGTGACGCTGGCGCCGGACGGTGAGCCGCTGGTGTTCGACACCATGCATCCCTGCGGCTGTTATCACATGTTTTTCCCGACGCCGCTTGCGGCAGTTCAGCCAGCGCCGGATCCTGATGATGAATGGGCTTTCATCCCGGCAACCCTGACGCGCGTGCAGGAAAACGAGCAGGTGCGTCTGCGCATCGCCACACGCAGTCATTATCTGCTCGACGTCGGCGTGCAGCCGGTCGCGGCTGCAGCGCGCGGCTACGGGATGCTCGATGAGCAGGTCCTGCGTTCGCTGCCGTTGCCCGGTGGCGGTTATCGCAGCATTTACGGCGCCGATGCGCTGGTTGCGGGCACCGAACGCGGCGAACGTTTCCTGTTCTGGCCGATGGGTATTCCCAGCGCCGGTGCGATGCGGCAGTGGGGCAACCATGCCACGGCTTTTCTCGGTCGCCGTCATTTCGACGATGCCGATCTGCTGGAG
>CBHTVL010000550.1:0-1622 GCA_966096475.1 uncultured Burkholderiales bacterium | reverse complement strand
TTGAGGACCCCAGCGGAAAAAACTAAATGCGCTCGGGTGAAGTCGAAGAAAACCTGATCCACCCGATGCACATCGCTGATCGCAAGCGCGAAAAAATCCGCGGCATGATCGACTGGGCAGCCACCGAGAAACTCAATCTTCAGGTTGCCGCAGAAAGCTCGACCGACCGCTACGGCGGCGGCCCGAACGGCAACCCTCTGGGCATCCAGAAAGGCACCGGCAGCTTCTACTCGGCCGATGCCAGCTATCAGGTCCAGACCGGCTGGGAAGTCAACGGCTGGGTGTCCTACGACGAGTCCAAGGCTGACGAAATCACCTATTGCGGCGGAGCAGCTCCCGCACCGGTTTCCTGCGATGAGAGTTCAGGCGGGGTGAACCGCAAATACAACATGCTCAAGGAAACGGGTACTTCCTTCGGTGTCGGCGTCAAAGGCGTGGTATCCAACCGCCTGAAAGTCGGCATGAATGTCGAACAGTTCCGCAGCATCAACAAATACAACCAGACCTTTACCGCAGGCGTCAGCCTGCCGACCGGCCTGGTACCGACGCCGGACATCACCAACAACCTGTTGAAGTTCAAGATATTTACCGAATACGCCATGCAGAAAAACATGGACTTCCGGCTCGACATGATCCATGAGAAGTACAACACCAACGACTGGACATGGAATATGTTTACGCCGGCAGGCACGACGCCATGGGCTTACGGTTCGGTGACCGACGGAACGACGGTGAATTCGAACCCCAGGCAGCAATCCACCTTCATCGGCGCCCGGATCAAATACAAATTCTGATCCGCCGGTCCCGCCCGTCAATCAAGCCCGCTGATGCGGGCTTTTTTTCTTGCGGTTGACAGTCCCGGTGGCGCGCCGAAAAATAGCCCTCGCCATGGAACGCCGCGATTTCATCCGCCTCTGCGCCACCTCCTGCGCGGCGACTGCCGTCAATGTCGCCGGGAATGCTTTTGCCGCAGATGCACGGCCGCGCACCTATGCCAGAACGCAGCTGACCGACAGCGCCGGTCAGGCGCTGCGGGCGGCCCAACTGGTCATCGGCGAAAATTATGTAGTCCACTACCCGTTTGAGGGCACGCCCTGCTTTCTGCTCAATCTGGGCAAACCGACCCCGCAGAACGTAGCTTTGAAAACCGGTGACGGCGCGGCCTATCAATGGCCCGGGGGCGTTGGCGCGCTGCGCGCCGTGGTGGCCTATTCGGCGATCTGCTCCCACCAGCTCAGCTATCCGACGCGGCAAATCAGCTTTATCAGTTTTCGCACCCAGTCCACTGCGCGCGCAGGCCGTCCGGACATGATCCATTGCTGCTCCGAACACAGCGAATTCGACCCCGCGTCAGGCGCAAGAGTCATGGGCGGTCCTGCGCCTCAGCCCTTGTGCGCCATCCTGCTGGAGTACGATCCGGCGAGCGATACGCTGTATGCAACCGGCACGCTGGGCGGCGAAATGTTCAATACTTTTTTCAGCAAGTACGAAATGCGTTTATCCTTGGAATATGGCGGCAGCCGGGCACAACAACGCGTATCCGGCAAAACCGCCGTCAGCACCCTGACCCAATTCAGCAAGCAGCAGGTTCGTTGTTAATTTATAAATAAAATCAATAATTT
>CBHTVL010000549.1:0-1631 GCA_966096475.1 uncultured Burkholderiales bacterium | reverse complement strand
GCCCCTACTGATGAAAACCCGATTCCTGTTGTTAACGCTGGCCGCTCTGCTCGCCGCCTGCACAACCACCACTTATGAATTCATCGTGCCCGCTTCCGATTCGGGCAAGCTCTGCGTGACACAATGCGCGGGCATCCGTGAGCAGTGCCGCGGCAATGAGATGCAGCGCGCGCAGCATGAGAAGGCCTTCTGCGAGCGCAACGCCGAATCCAATTACCGCGCCTGCCTCGCCACGGCGGCGGCGAATAAAACCGATCCGGGCAAATGCCAGCGTCAGGGCTGTTATGTCTCGGAGAACAATTACCGCTGCGAATCCGAATACCAGCAGTGTTTTGTGAACTGCGGCGGCCGCGTGATTGAACACACCGAAAAGCTGTAATTAATTCAAATACTTATAACAATGAATAACAATATCCCGTTTTTCCAGCACGCCGGTATCGTCACCCGCTCGATTGCGTGGTTTGTGCTGGTGGTGTTGTTCCTGGTCAGCCTGCCGGTGGTGCTGGTGTGGCCGGGCAGTTTTTTTGCGGGGCTGATGGTGCTGGCACTGCTGCTGGGGCTGCCGGTGCTGGGGTTGTGGTGGCTGGTGTGCCGTAAAAATCCGCGCTTCAAGCCGCTGCCGCAGTATCTGAAGATCAGTTTCGCCACGCTGATGATCGTGTGCTCGCTGATCAGCCTGCCGGTGTATTACTTTTCTTTCGAGGTCAATTCGCATCCCTCGGCGATTCCGCAGGTCACGCTGTCCAACGGCGCGAAGACGGTGGTGTTCCAGGGCATGGTGCATGTCGGCAGCGAGCCCTTTTACAAATCGGTGGTGTATGACCTGGAGAAAGCGCTCGCCGAGGGTTACACGCTGTTTTACGAGGGCGTGCAGCCGTCGCCCGGCGAGGGCGATGCGTGGTTCAGCGAGAATCTCGCGGGCGGCGGCGACCTCTCCGACAATTACAAGATGCTGAGCTCGGTGTGCGGGCTGCAGTTCCAGCTGGATTATTTCAGTCTGCTGTCGGCGGACATGAAGGTGCATCCGGAGCGCCATGTCACGGCGGATGTCACCACACTCGACATGAAGCGCGAATACGACCGTCTGGTGAAAACCGATCCGGCCTTCGCCGCCGCCGTGAAGAAAAAGCCCGCCGCCAAAACCGATACCGCGAAGTCAGAAGAATCCGACCCGCTGGATTTTCTGACGGTGTATGCGCGGGACGGCTCGCGGGACCAGAAAAACATTCTCGGCATCCTGTGCCGCGGCCTGATCAACGAGAACATCGGCGCACTCTCCAGCGAAGGCCCGCTGGAGCCGGTGATTCTCGATTTCCGCAACCGCAATCTGGTGCAGCAGATCCTCACCCACCCCGGCAAAAAGATTTACATCACCTACGGCGCGGCCCACCTGCCCGGCGTGATCGCGCTGCTGAAGGAAAAAGACCAGCGCTGGCGGGTGGTGTCGACCAAGTGGATGCGCGCGGTCGGCACGCCGGAACATCTGACGGGGACGTTGCCGCCGGTACCGCAGTAAGCGTCAGCGAGCCCGGAACAAGCGCGCCAAGGGCAGCGGGGTCATCCGGCGCCCGCGTACAGCCCCGGCAACAGCCCCGGCAACGGCAGGTCCGGCAACGCCATCTCCAGCCTCG
>CBHTVL010000548.1:0-1638 GCA_966096475.1 uncultured Burkholderiales bacterium | reverse complement strand
ATTTGAGTTTCATGCTTTCAACATTCTGCCCTGAACCCCTGCCCTACATCTGCCGAGCGCGGCCAAGACGAGGAGCCGGCGAGCACGCGACGAGACATTACCTTGATGCAAGGCGAGGAGCGGCACAGCGGGCGACGACGTATCGGCAAGCGCAGGCATGGACGGCAGGGGTTCAGCGACATTGATCGCGGTAATCGCGATAGATGCAACGATCCATTACCACGGTCATACCGCCAACCAGTGCGCGCGCCGCAGCAGCTTCATTGACAATGCCTTCCTGGATCCAGATCGCCTTCAGACCCAGCGCCAGGCATTCATCAACCACGCCGTCGATGAATTCGGCGCTGCGGAACACATCGACCAGATCCACCGGATGCGGAATGTCTTTCAGCGACGGATACACTTTCTCGCCGAGAATTTCTTTCGCGGCGGGATGCACGGGAATCACGCGAAAACCGAATTCCTGCAACGCCTTCGACACGCCGTAGAAGCCGTCGGGGTCGAGCAGGCGATGGTCTTGACGGTTTTCAGCAGCGCGCAGCGCGCCTGCTGGTCGGGATTGGTAAACATGCGGTTATCGCGATTATATAAGGGCAGCCATCAATAAAACCGTTGCTCGCCCGGCGGTCGCGTCTTGAAGCGTTTGTGCAGCCAGTAATACTGCGCCGGCATTTCACGCACCCGCTCCTCGATGAAGGCATTCATGCGGCGCGTATCCGCGGCAAGATCGCCGCTCGGGAAGTTGTCCCAGGCGGGATGAAAGCGCAGCACATAACCGTCGCCGCCCGGCAACTGCGTGGTCACCGCAGGCACCACCACCGCGCCGGTCAGCGCGGCGATGCGCGCCAGCCCGGTGATCGTGGCCGCGGGCACGCCGAAGAAAGGCACAAAGATGGAATCGCGCTCGCCGAAATCCATGTCCGGCAGGTAATAAAACGGCAACCCGGATTTGATCGCCTTCGCCACCGGCCGGATGCCGTCCTGCCGGGAGTACAGTTCGGTCGGTCCCAGGCGCGTGCGGCCGTGCAGCAGCAGGGCATCAAAGACCGGATTTTTCTGTTTGCTGTACACCGACACCAGCGGAAATTCTGCAGTCAACCGGATGCCGCCCATGTCGAGTCCGACAAAATGCGGCGACAGCCAGATCACCGGCCTGTCGCGCACCGCGCGCCAGTGCTCCAGCCCTTCGATGCGCACCATGCGCAACACACGCTCCCGGCTGCCCCACCACAGGATGCCGTGCTCCAGAAGGCTGCGCGTGAACACCGCAAAGTGATCACGCGCGAGCTGCACGCGTTGCGCTTCGCGCAGTTCGGGGAAACACAGCCGCAGATTGGTCAGCACCACGCGCCGCCGTTCCGCCGCCATTACATACAACAGCAGACCCGCAGCGCGGCCCAGCGGCGCCAGCAGCGACAAGGGCAGCCAGTGCAGCAGCCAGATCAGCCCGAGTCCGGCACGGGTCATCATGCGGCAGTCACCGGCGGTTCTGCGCCCGCCGGCACCTTGTAACGGTTATAGCCCCACAGGTATTGCGCGGGACAGCGGGCGATCATGCGCTCGACGGCGCGATTAAGTGCGGCAGGATGGAGCGGATCGGCGGACACCCGCTCCAGATGCAGGCGGTAGCCGGCGCCT
>CBHTVL010000547.1:0-1642 GCA_966096475.1 uncultured Burkholderiales bacterium | reverse complement strand
ACGCCATCACGCAGCGGCACCTTGATATTGCGAGTCTGCATATTGCTTCTGCCTTTATTGAACGGTGATACCGGCGGCCTTGACCACCGGGCCCCACTTCGCCACTTCTTCGGTCAGCATGGCAACGAACTCTTCCGGCGTGGAACCGATGGCTTCCACGGCCAGCGCATTAAAACGTTCCTTGGTTTCCGGCAGCTCCATCGCGCGCAGCATGTCCTTGTGCAGGCGCGCCGAGATCGGCTTGGGCAGACCTTTCGGTCCGGACAGGCTGTACCAGCCGGCGATGCTGAACTTGAGGCCGCTCTCCGCTACCGTCGGCAGATCGGGCATCAGGGTCGAGCGTTTGTCACCGCCGACCGCCAGCGCGCGCAGCCGGTTCGATTTGATATGCGGCAGCGCCGACGAAAGGCCGTTGAACATCGTGTTCACTTCACCGGCCAGCAAGGCCGCCATGCCGGGGCCCGCGCCTTTGTACGGCACATGGGTGATGCGAATGCCGGCAGCCACATTCAGCAGTTCGCTGGCCATATGGATGCCGGTACCGTTGCCACCGGAAGCGAAGTTCAGTTTGCCCGGTTGCGACTTGGCCAGCGTGACCAGTTCCTTGACCGATTTGACCGGCAGCGACGGGTGCGCCAGCAGCACATAAGGCGAAGCGGCAACCAGTGAGATGTGCGCGAAATCGCGCACCGGATCATAGGGCACGGACTTCACCAGATTGGGCACAATCGACAGCGGTCCCGAGAAGCCGAACAGCAGCGTGTAACCGTCGGGGACCGCCTTGGCGACGATTTCAGTGCCAATCAGCCCGGCTGCACCCGCACGATTGTCGATGACGATCTGCTTGCCGAGAAATTCTGCCATCGGCGTGGACACCGCGCGTGCGATCACGTCGTTGGGACCGCCGGGTGAGGACGGTGCGATCATGCGGATCGGCCGCTCCGGATAACGGGTCGTGTTTTGGGCGGCCGCACTGAAACAGGCGGCCACGCCCAGCACAGCGGCGGCCATGCGCAATTGGTGATTCATCAGACTTCTCCTCTGGGATGACGGCTGGCAGCCGTCATTTTTTTAATGTCATTACGGCACCGGTCGAAATCCGGGGCAGAGACGTTTTAATCCGCCTTCATCTTGCGTTCCTTGATCACACGCGCGAATTTCTTCAGCTCGTTATCCAGGAATGTGCCCAGTTGTTCAGGCGTGCTGCCTATGGCGTCAATGCCTTCATCCGCAAAACGGCGCGCCAGCTCCGGACCTTGCACCGCTTTGACGAAATGCTGGTTCAGCGTATTGATGATGTCGCGGGGCGTGCCTTTCGGTGCCGCAAACGCGAACCACGCGCTGAATTCATAACCGGGCAGTACATCGGCGATCGGCGGCACGCCGGGCAAGGCCGGGCTGGGCTTGAGGCTGGTCACGCCCAATGCGCGCAGACGCCCCGCTTTGACAAAACCGGTCGCGCCGGCCAGTCCGGAGAAAGCCACACCCACTTCACCGCTGACCGCTGCAGTGAGCGCCGGGCCACCGCCTTTGTATTGCACCACGGCGATTTCGGTCTTGGCGAGATAGTTGAACAGCTCGCCGGCGATATGTGGATTGGTGCCCGAGCCGGCACCACCGTAATTCAACGTGCCGGGACGCG
>CBHTVL010000546.1:0-1650 GCA_966096475.1 uncultured Burkholderiales bacterium | reverse complement strand
CAGCTGGGAGAGCGCCGCGTTCGCAATGCGGAGGTCGGGAGTTCGATCCTCCTCCACTCCACCAAAGTTTTACAAAGCCGCCTGCGGGCGGCTTTTTGTTTGGCGCGGCGGCCGGCGGGATACCGTGACCGGCAAGACCGCTTATGCTTGCAATCATGGTGAATGACATGCCTGTACTGAATCTCGCCGCTTACCGCTTCTGGCCGATACCCGATCCGCAATCGACGCTGGAAACCCTCAAGGCGGCAGGGCTGGCGCTGGGCGTGAAAGGCACGCTGCTGATCACGCCGGAAGGGCTCAATGCCTTTCTCGCCGGTCCTGAAAAAGCCTGCCGCGAGATGCTGGCGCAACTGCGCGCGATGCCCGGCTTTGCCGATCTGCAGGCCAAGGAGAGCTGGTCCGATCAGGTACCGTTCAAACGCTTCAAGGTCAAAGTCAAAAAAGAAATCATCCGCATGGACCACCCGACGATCTGTCCGGCGCAGGGCCGGGCGCCGGCGGTGGATGCGAAAACCCTGGCGCGCTGGCTGGATCAGGGCTGCGATGACGCCGGCAAGCCGGTAGTGATGCTCGATACGCGCAATGACTTCGAAGTTGATTACGGCAAATTCAGCAATGCGATCGACTGGCGGATTCAGAAGTTCACCCAGTTTCCGCAAGCCGTGCAGGATCACCGGGCCGAGCTTCAGGACAAAACCGTCGTCAGTTATTGCACCGGCGGCATCCGTTGCGAAAAGGCCGCGCTGTACATGCAGGAGCTCGGGCTGCATAACGTGCTGCAACTCGAAGGCGGCATCCTCAAATATTTTGAAGAGACCGACGGCCGTCACTGGCAGGGCAACTGTTTTGTGTTTGATGAACGCGAATCGCTGGAGCCCGATCTGCGGCCGGGCCGGCCGGCACCTTGAGTAAATTGCGGGCCGTGAACCCGGGTCCGCATGGTGCAGTCCGTATGGCCGGCGTGCCGGTATTTCGGTAAAGTGCGCACAGAACGGCGACCTGCTCTGGCGCATCCAAAAAAATACAAATAAAAACAAATACTTAACAAATATCCTGCGAGCGTAATCCTCCTATGGCCACCCTCTTTTCCAAACTGATGCCCCGCGAGGGCCGGTTTTTCGATTTCTTTAACGCGCACGCGCTTCGTATTGTGGAAGGTAGCCGCGAGCTGGTCGGGTTGATGAGCAATCTGAATGACGCCGAAAGTTATACCCGGCGCATCGACGAAGCCGAACGGGCGGCCGACAAGATCACTCACGACACGATCCTGGTGCTGCACAGTACCTTCATCACGCCGATCGACCGTGACCAGATTCACCAGCTGATCACCAATATGGACGACATCCTCGACCTGATCCAGGACGTCGCCGAATCACTGCTGCTGTATGACATCCGCCGCGGCACGCCGGAAGCGGAGCAACTCGCGCAGATCTGTCACATGTCCTGCGAGCGCATCAAAACCGCGGTGAGCCTGCTGCCCAAGTTGAGCGCGCCCGAAGCCATCCTTAAAACCTGCGAAGAAATCGACCGCCTTGAATCCGACGCCGACCGCGTGATGCGCTCGGCGATGTCGCGGCTGTTCCGTGACGAGTCCGATCTGAAGCAGGTGTTCAAGCTGCGCTCGGTCTACATGCTGCTCGAGGAAATCAC
>CBHTVL010000545.1:0-1652 GCA_966096475.1 uncultured Burkholderiales bacterium | reverse complement strand
GCGCTTTTTGTCGATGCCGCATTTGACCTTCCACGCCTTGAAGCCGTAACGCTTGATCATGCGCTCGGCCTCGGCAAGCATTTCCTTGTTTGAGCCCAGCATCAGCCGGCGGTTGACCGGCAGTGCCTTGGGCGTGCCGCCGAGCAGCTCGGCGCAGGTAATGCCCAGATGTTTGGCCTGGGCGTCGAATATCGCCATGTCGATCGCTGACTTGGCTGCCGGGTTGCCGGCAAACTGGTCAAACACCGCCCACACCGCCGTCAGGTCGAACACATTCAGCCCCGTCAGTTTCGGCGCGAGGTGGTCGCGCACGATGGTGGTGATCGACTGCTGGGTTTCACCGTAAATCGTCGGCCGCGGCGGCGCATCGGCAATGCCTTCGGTGCCGTCGGACAAGGTAACCACGATGATGACGTTGTCGATGTCCTTGATTTCGCCACGCGCCCACTTGATGGGATGCAACAGCGGTACGACAACGGGGATGGCTTCGATGGAGCGGATGGTGAGTTGGCTGTCTTTGGATTTCATGATTGGGCTTTCGGTGAAGGCCACTATTATTCTCTGAAAATGCCCATTCGTCATTCCGGCGAAAGCCGGAATCCAGTGCGGTGTGGCAAATCTGTGGATTCCGGATCGCGCCTTGCGCGTCCGGAATGACGACACACTTTAGTAGCTGGTGGGCCAGGTGCGCATCAAATGCTGCCCGACACCGCCGGACATCCGCATCCGGTGCACATCGAGCATGCGAATCAGCCAGCTACGGGTATCGCGCGGATCGATCACGTCCTGAGCCGTATAAATCGCCGCCATGTCGTAAGGCGAGGTGCCCTTGGACATTTTGGCCATGGCTTCCTTGAATTTCTCCGGTTCCTTTTCCGGATCCACGCCGAACACCACCTTGGCGCCGAAATCCGGTTTCATGAAACTGATCTCGGCAGTCAGCCAGCAGGCCAGTTCGTCGGTATTGCCGCCGGCGCCCATATTCGACACGGCGAGGCCGTAACTCTTACGTACGATCACCGAAATCTTCGGCACGGTGACCAGCGTCATCGCATTGAGCCAGTTCATCACCTTGCCGGTAACGCCCTTCTGCTCGCCTTCCATGCCGATCAGGAAACCCGGCTGATCCACCAGCATCACGATCGGGATGTTGAAGGAATCACAGAGCACAAAAAAGGCCTGCACCTTCTGGCAGGCATCGGCATCAATTGCGCCGCCCTTGTACAGCGGATTGTTGGCAATGATGCCCACAGACTTGCCGTCCAGCCGCGCCAGCGCGGTGACAAGGGTTTTGCCGAAACGCGATTTCATCTCGAACATTGAACCGCGATCAACAATGCACTGGATCACCTTGCGCATGTCATAAACCTGGTTCGACGACTCGGGGATCAGTTTCATCACATCCCTGATCGTCTCATCCGATCCTTCCGGCACCGGATACTCAGGCGGCGGCTGCATGTTGTTGCTGGGCAGGTAAGACAGGAATTGCTTGATCGCATCCACGGCCTGCTCATCGGTGTCGACCACCTGATCGACGATGCCGCTGGTTTCGGCATGTACGCGCCAGCCGCCGAGCTCCTCGCCGTCGCACTGCTTGCCGGTCGCCATCGAAATCAACCGTGGGCTGGACACCGCCATGATCGCGCCCTTGC
>CBHTVL010000544.1:0-1652 GCA_966096475.1 uncultured Burkholderiales bacterium | reverse complement strand
AATCATCATCCATAGAAACAGGATGCGCCGCAGTTATTCAAATGACAATATCCAGCACCGGTTTCCCCACCATGCGCCGCTCCTCATAAGCCACATGCGCGGCCTCGACATTGTCCAGCGTGTAACGGCCGGCAATGCCGATTTTCAGCGACCCGTCGATCAGTGCACTGAAAATGTCATCCGCGCGGCGCTGGATTTCATCTGCATTACGCAGGTGATCAGCCAAACGCGGTCGCGTCAAAAACAACGAACCGGATTCACCGAGTTCCAGTGGATCAAGATCCTTCACCGACCCCGACACATTGCCGTAGTTGATGATCAGGCCGCGGGTGCGTGCCGCGCGGAAACTGTCGCGTAGCGAGGTTTTTCCGATGGAATCAAACACCACATCCACACCCAGACCGCCGGTCGCCTCGCGCACCGCCTCGACAAAACGTCCGCTGTCATACAACACAACAAGATCGGCGCCGCGTTCGCGTGCCACTGCCGCTTTTTCTGCAGAACTGGTTGTTGCGATCACCCTCGCGCCGCTGCGTTTCGCCAACTGGATCAGCACCTGGCCGATGCCGCCGGAAGCGGCATGCACCAGACAGGTTTTGCCGGGGCCGAGTTGGCCGACGTCATGCGCAAGGTAATGCGCGGTGTATCCCTGAAAGACCGAAGCCGCCGCCAGATCCAGCGGCACCGCGTCGGGCACCTTCACCGCCTGCCAGGCCGGCACCACGGCATATTCGGCATAACTGCCCCAGACAATGCACCAGGCCACGCGGTCGCCGACACGATGCGTCGTCACGCCCTCACCCAGCGCCACCACCTCGCCGGCGCCTTCCATGCCCAGCGTGCAGGGCAAGCGCACCGGATAGGTCCGCGATTTTTCGTACTTGCCCTGCCGGGTGTGAATATCCATGAAGTTGATGCCGGCATGGTGCACACGAACCAGAACACTTCCGGCCGCCGCCGCCGGAACCGGCGCATCAATGCGCTGCAGGACTTCAGGACCGCCGTACTGATGGATCTGGATGGTTTTCATGGATACGAAGATCGGGATAAAGCAAAGACCGTCATTATCCTGCATCCGGCGGCCGGTTTCTGGACCGGTGTAAGGACTGATACATTGTCACGACCAAGCCATAACCGTCGGCGCCAGGGAATTTTCCGCAACAGGCGCGGTCAGACGGCTGCACAGGAGAAATCATGAAACGACGCGGATTTTTGCAGGGACTGACGCTGGCGGCATTCGGCAGCAGCTTCAACCGGACGGCCGCAGCCGCCCCGGTCGGCACGATGAAGGAAATCCAGGCCATGCAGAATAACTGGCGCTCCCTGCTCGCCCCCGGCTTCAAGGCGCCGGCAGCAACTGAAACCCTGAAACTGTCCAACGATGAATGGCGCAAACGCCTCGACAAGGCGCAGTTCAATGTATTGCGCGAAGAAGGCACCGAACGCCCGGGCAGCAGTCCGCTCAACGCCGAGAAGCGTGCCGGCGTGTTTGCCTGCGCCGGCTGCGACCTGCCGCTGTTCACCTCCGAGATGAAATTCGAATCGGGTACCGGCTGGCCGAGTTTTTTCACCACCATCCCCGGCGCCTTCGAAACCAAAAAGGATTTCCTGCTGTTCGCACCGCGAACCGAATACCACTGCGTGCGTTGCGG
>CBHTVL010000543.1:0-1653 GCA_966096475.1 uncultured Burkholderiales bacterium | reverse complement strand
AAGGATCTGCCCGAACACCGAGGGCGTCGCCAGATTGAAGGTCTGCTCGGCACGCTCCGGACCGAACACTGCCGTCTGCGTCACGCCGCCGGCTTCGATGCGGGCAAGGCCGCGATGCGTCGGATCGAGTTCAAAAAACAGGCCGTAACGGATTTTCAGGCTGCCTGTTGCCGGGCAATCGGCGGCAAAACGGATCACTGCATAAGCGCCGTCGCTGTGTCCGTCGACCAGATGATCCGTCGCCTGCAGCGTGCATGCCGCATCAGCGGATGACAGCTGCAGCCGCGCCAGCGCATAAGCCGCCAGCTGGTCGTGCCGCGCCGACAATTCACCCCAGGTGATTTCGCCGTTGCCGTCGGCATCAAGTCCGATCGCGTATTCAAGGTCACGCAGCGCGATATCCCACTGCCCTTCGATGCGACCGGACTCGACCTTCACCGCGAGATAACTGTCGCTGGGCTTGTGTGCCTGCGCGACCGTGCTGAGCACCAACAACAGCAGCATCAGGATCCAGCGCATCACGGCTTGCCCCCGGTCAGCTTCTGCGCGAGTGCCGCCAGCATCGGATCTTCGTGTTTCGATTGCGCCAGCCAGTCGAGCACCGGCTGCGCCGCATCACGACTGCCGGCGGCGACTGCCGCCTCCAGCAGGATGCGGGCATCGTAGGGTTCGCGCTGGATCGCCCAGTTCGACACCGCGAGTTCCAGCGCACGGGACTTGTTGCCTTCAACCGCCAGCTGAAAACGCGACTCTTCCTGACGGTGCAGCGTGTCACCGCGCATCGCCGCAGCAGCAAACCGTTCGCGCAGCGTCTGCGCATAAGTCTTGAATTCAGGAATCTTCGTCGCCTGCGCCGCCAGCGTCAGCCGCAGCAGCAGCACGTCGGAACGCACCCAGTCGCGCAACAGCGCAACGGCTTCCGCAGGACGTCCGGTATCGATCAGGAAATCGCCGTAATTCGACAGCAGATACTGGCTGGTGATGTTCAGCGCCAGCGCACGGCGGTAATAGGCTTCGGCATCGGTATTGCGCCCGAGGCGCGTCGCCAGATCCGCCAGTCGCGTCAGCAGCCACAACTGGCCTTCGGGACTGCTGCCGGCGTGGCGCGTCAGCAGATCGGCTAATTGGCGCTCCGCTTTTGCCGCCTGCCCGGTCTGGCCGTCGATATAGGCCATGCAGCTCGACCAGTAGAGTTCTTTTTCACGCAGGCGCATGGTTTCGCAATCGCGGCGTGCGCCGGCATAGTCGGCGAGTACGGTGAGCACCGCCGAACGGCCGCTCAGCGTTTCGTAATGGCCGGGCTCTCGCTGCAGGGCTTTGGCGAACAGTTCCAGCGCGGGTGTGTATTCATGGCGCCACTGCAGGAGCTTGGCGCGCATGTAAAGAATATCAACGGGAGCATTGGCATCGGTCGCCCACGGCGTCATCGCCGCCTCGGCATAACCAACGTAACGCGGATCACCTTCCTCACCCGCCAGCCCGTAATAGGCGCTGGCCACTTTCATCGCCAGCTCGGGATTTTTCGGTGCAGCCGCGAGTCGGGCGCGATCCGCAGCCAGGCTGCGCGCGCGTTCGTCGCCGCGGTTCATCGGCAAACTCTCCAGCACGGTGCCGGCATCTGTCGGACGGTAAGGTTCCGCTGCGGCAAGAACG
>CBHTVL010000542.1:0-1663 GCA_966096475.1 uncultured Burkholderiales bacterium | reverse complement strand
GCGGTGACCGGTGCCAAACGGTCGGCGGTATTTCCCGAGGTGCCGACGCTGATTGAATCCGGCGTTGCCGGTTATGAAGCGACGACCTGGCACGGCATGGTGGTCCCCGCGGGTACCCCGAAAGCAATCGTTGCTACGCTCAATGCCAAACTCAACAAAGCTGTGAATTCGCCGGCGGCCACTGAACGCATTCTGGCCCTGGGTTCGGAGCCGCTGACCGGAACGCCGGAAGAATTCTGGACGCTGGTGCGCACCGATTCCGCCAAGTGGGCGGAAGTGATCCGCAAGGCGGGCGCAAAAATCGACTGAGCGGTTTTAAACACGGATTCAAAGTGCAGTTTGTGAAACGACTGGAGGGGAGTTTCATGGATTTCAAAAACATAAAAATCTTGACGACCGTGCTGTGTCTGGCGGCCTCGTTTCCGCTGAACGCGGGCGCTGCGGCGGAGTTTCCGTCGAAACCGGTGCGTTTTATCGTGCCCTTCCCGCCGGGCGGCACGGTGGATCCGCTGGCGCGGCTGATGGGTGCGCGATTGTCGAATGCGCTGGGCCAGCAATTCATTGTCGACAACCGCACCGGCGGTTCGGGCACCATCGGCACCGGCATTGCGGCCAAGGCCAATCCCGACGGTTATACCTATGTGTTTGTGTTTGACACCCATGCTGTCAATCCCGCGCTGATTCCCAATCTTCAGTTCGATACGCTGAAGGACCTCGCGCCGGTAATGCTGGTCGGACGTGCGCCGTACGGCATCGTTACCCATCCTTCCAAGCCGTACAAATCCATGGGCGACATCGTCCGCGCCGCGAAGGCCCGGCCCGATACGCTGACCTACGGCACGGTGGGTGCCGGCAGTCTCGGCCATCTCGCGCTGACCCTGGCCGGGCAAAGCGGCGGCTTCAAACTCGTGCATGTGCCCTACAAAGGTGGTGGACCGATGACGGTGGCGGTGATGGGCGGGCAGATCGACATGGGCATCGGCTCCACCGCACTGGTGACGCCGTTCGCCAATGACGGCCGCATGCGAGTGCTGGCAACCACGGGTGATGCGCGCGCCGCGACCCTGCCCAATGTGCCGACGCTGATTGATGAGGGTTACAAGGACGTCACCGCCTATGCCTGGTGGGGCATATTTGCACCGGCGCGCACGCCGCCGGCGATTATCGGCAAGCTGCACGGTGAAATGGTCAAGGTGCTCAATCTGCCGGATGTGCGCCGTCATCTCGGCGAGCAGCTGGGCATGGAGCTGATGGTGAGCACGCCGGCGGAGCTGCAGAAGTGGACGGTCACCGAGTTTGAGCGCTGGGGCAAGGTGATCCGTGACAACAACATCAAGCCCTGATTGCGCGAGCGATCACCACAGGGGCGTAATAACGGGGAGGGTGAAATGAACAAGAGCATGAGCAAGGTTTTTCACATCATTCTGGCGGCCGTGTTGTTCGCGGCCTGTGCAGTGCAGGCGCAGAACTATCCGGGCACGCGTCCGGTGCGCATTCTCGTCGGATATACGCCGGGCGGCGGTGTGGATACCGCGGCGCGGATGATGGCGCAGGCGCTGGGCGAGTTGTGGGGCGGCAATGTGCTGGTGGAGAACCGGCCCGGTGCCGCAGGCAATATCGCCACTGAAGCAACGGCCAAGGCGCCGCCTGACGGCTACACCAT
>CBHTVL010000541.1:0-1679 GCA_966096475.1 uncultured Burkholderiales bacterium | reverse complement strand
CGGCTGCTTCAAGCCGGCAGCAACGCTGAAGCAGGAATTCGCCGGCATGCTCAACGGTCACGGCCCCGAAGCGATCATCCACCAGTGCGGTTCCGGTGTGACTGCCTGCCATAACCTGCTAGCCATGGAAATCGCCGGCCTGCATGGTTCACGGCTCTATCCCGGTTCATGGAGCGAATGGGTCAGTGACCGCCGCCGGCCGGTGGCTACCGGCAATGCCTGAGCACGGCTCTGCACGCCGGCATCGGCAGAAATAAACAAGGGGCGCATGGCGCCCCTTGTTTATTAATATCAACTGCAACCGATCAGGCCAGCGCTTCGGCCCAGATATTACGTGCCCAGCCCCAGGCATAAGCACCTTCCGCAGTACTCGCCTGCGCGGATACGCCGCCCGAGCCCTGCACCGTGACCAGATTTTTCTGCGCCGGATCATAACGGTGCACCGAGGCCACGTGCATCGCGCTGTCGCCGCTGACGAAGCTGTAGCAGGTGTTCATCATCATGGTGTCGGTGTTGACCGGCTGCCCCTTGATCAGCGCGACCACAGCGGCGGCGCAAACCTTGGCGTGCTGGTTGGCCATGCTGCCCGACTTGGGCATCGCCGGCGCCGACAGCGTGGCATCACCCAGCACATGCACACCCTTCACCGCCAGCGATTCGCAGGTCGTCCAGTCAACGCCGCACCAGCGGTTGTTGGCAGTGACCAGTCCGCTGCGCATCGCAAAGTCGGCGGCACGCTGCGCCGGCACGACGTTGATGACATCGGCTTTCACATCATCAAACTGCAGCTTGAGCGTCATACCTTTGACATCGACATCGGCGATCTCGCTGTTCGGCCGGTATTCAATCATGCCCTTGTACATGCCGTTCCAGGCCGCAAGGAACAATCCCTTCTTCGATACCAGATCAGGGTTCGAATCGAGCACGAGGATTTTCGATTTCGGCTTGGCCTTCTTGAAATAGTCGGCGACCTGGCAGACACGCTCATAAGGTCCGGGCGGGCAGCGATACGGCGCCATCGGGATCTGCAGCGCATAAACCCCGCCGTCGCGCATTGATTCGAGCTGCTTGCGCAGGGCCACTGTCTGCGGACCGGCCTTCCACGCGTGCAGGATGCGGCTTTGCGCATCAAGGGTGTTCAATGCAGGAATCTGTTCAAACAGGAAATCAACACCCGGCGACACAATGACGCGGTCGTAGGGTACCGATCCGCCGCTGGCCAGCGTCACCTCTTTTTTGACGCCATCGAGCGCGATGGCGGTGTCCTTGATTACGCGGATGCCGCGGCTGCGCAGACCGTCGTAGCTGAAGGTGATCTGATTCATCTGCGCGTTGCCGCCGATTACCAGATTACTGATCGGGCAGGACACAAAATAATCATTGGTCTCGATCAGCGTGACATCAATGTCCGGCGCCCACATCTTGACGAATTTCGCCGCCGTGGCACCGCCATAACCGCCGCCGACGACAACCACGCGCCCCGCGCTGCCGCTACTGCCCGTTGCACATCCGGCGAGCGTAGCCGCACCCGCACCGGCCGAAGCCCATTTCATGAATTCGCGTCTGGAAATTGTCATGGCGTTCTCCTAGCGCACGGCCGGCGCAACGGCTGCGCGACCCGGCGTCACTGCTGCGAAATAACCGGCAATCAGCGCCAGCTGCTCGTCGGTATAACCCTT
>CBHTVL010000540.1:0-1695 GCA_966096475.1 uncultured Burkholderiales bacterium | reverse complement strand
GGCGGCTGAACGGCAGCGGCTGCAGCTTGTTGATCAGATAACTGACGCCCACGGGCCGTCCGCCATCCGCAGCATGATCCGCGTGGTAGTTCCACGCCGACCAGGCTGAACGGCGACGCGGCAGAAACTGTTCATCGGTATGCAGCACGACATCGTTGTCCTGGTACTCGATCGCGGCCAGCAGGCGTCGCTCGGCGGCATCGGCATCAGCGAGCAGCGCCAGCGCCTGATCGCTGTGGCAGGCGAGCACCACCTCGTCAAAATGTTCTGCGCTGCCATCGGCAAAACGCAGTTCGGCGCCGGACGGATCTCGCCGGACCTGCGCGACCGGGCGGTTCAGCCGGACATCGGGCAAGGCAGCCACCAGCTTTTCGACATAGCTGCGCGCACCGCCGTTGACGGTGCGCCATTGCGGACGGTCGCTGACCTGCAGCAGCCCGTGATTGGCGCAGAACCTGAAGAAGGTGCGCGCCGGATACTGCAGCATCGTTGCGGTCGGACAGGACCAGATCGCGCCGGCCATCGGCAGCAGATACCAGTCGCGGAATGCGCGGCCATATGCACCGGCAACAAGGAACTCGCCCAGCGACTGCGCGGCCTCCCCCCCGGCCTGCGCCAGCGCACCGGCTTCCCGGTTGAAACGCAGAATATCGCCAAGCATGCCCCAGAACGCCGGCCGCAACAGATTGCGCCGCTGTGAAAATACCGTCGACAGGCTGCTGCCGGCCCATTCCAGACGCTCGGCCTCGAGTTTCACGGAAAACGACATGTCGCTGGCGGTGGAAGTCACACCGAGATGATCAAACAACGCAATCAGATTGGGATAGGTACGCTCGTTGAACACCAGAAAACCGGTATCCACCGGCGCGGTGATGCCGTCGAGCGTGACATCGACGGTATGGGTATGCCCGCCGGGGTAGTCATTGGCCTCGAACAGCGTCACCGCATGCTCACGCGAAAGCAGCCACGCTGCCGACAGACCGGCAATGCCGGAGCCGACAACAGCGATGCGTTTCGCGGGGGCTTGCCGATTCATGCCGGGACTTACTTGACGCGCTCAACCAGCGCGTAGGCTGAATGGTTATGGATGGATTCGAAGTTCTCGGCCTCGACCTTGTAGCTGCGCACCCGCGTATCGGCATCCAGCCGCAGCGCGATATCACGAACCAGGTCTTCGACAAACTTCGGATTGTCGTAGGCGCGTTCGGTCACATATTTTTCATCCGGACGCTTGAGCAGCCCGTAGACCTCGCAGGAAGCCTCCTGCTCGGCGATGCCGGCGATTTCCTCGATGGTCAGCGTCGCAGATGCCTCCACGGTAATCGTGATGATCGAACGCTGGTTGTGCGCACCGTATTCGGAAATCTCCTTCGAGCAGGGGCACAGACTGGTCGCCGGCGCCGACACCCGGGTGGTGAACACGTTGCTGCCGGGCTTGCATTCACCGCGCAGCATCACCTGGTAATCGAGCAGGCTGGACACGCCGGACACCGGGGCCCGCTTGCTGATGAAATAGGGGAAACGCATTTCGATCATGCCGCTGTCGGCATCCAGACGGCGGATCATTTTTTCCAGCAGCCCGGCAAATCCCTCGGCATCCAGCGCGTGCTCGTGCTGCTGCAGCACCTCGACAAAACGCGACATATGCGTGCCTTTGACCTCGGGCGGCAGTCCGACGGTCATGTCGACGGTGGC
>CBHTVL010000539.1:0-1716 GCA_966096475.1 uncultured Burkholderiales bacterium | reverse complement strand
TCGAAAGTACGCGCCCTCTCAACAGGCCTTCGGCCTGGGGACGTGCCGCGCGGGACGCGGGAGTTTCGAGACTGATCCGTCCCAGTGCGCCGCTGCGGTAATCATTGAGCAGCGTGATCGCCGCTTTTTCCAGATCGAATTCACCGCCCTTGATGCGAAAGCCGCGCCGCGCGGCCACGGCTTCGATGACGCCGGTGCCGTCCATGTCCCGACCGTCGGCCGGCGTGGCGTAGCGCGTGTGCAGCGCTTTCGGATACTGCGCAACAAGCGTTGCCGCAAGAAAGGTCGCGACTTCGGATTCGATATAGGCGTTGGTGCCGATGATGTGGCTGGCGGCGAGCATGCAGCCGTCGTCGGGATGGCCGATCTTCGGCCACATCAGGCCCGGCGTATCGGTCATGCTCACCGTGGGTGAGAGTTCATAACGCGCCAGTGATTTGGTGACGGCGGGTTCGTCGCCGACTTTGGCGGTGCGCTGCTTCAGCAGCGCATTGATCAGTGTCGATTTGCCGACGTTGGGCACGCCCATGATCAGCATGCGCAGCGGTTTGAGGTTTTCATTGCGGTGCGGCGCGAGTTTTTTTGCGGCGGCGATGATTTTGTTGGCATCCCCCGGTTTTTTTGCCGACAGCGCGATGGCATTGGTGTTTTTCTGCGCATTGAAATACGCCACCCACTGCGGCGTGACATTGGGGTCCGCTGCATCCACCTTGTTCAACACCTTGAGGCAGGGGCGCTGGCGGTGCAGGCGCAGCGATTCGATCAGCGGATTGGCGCTGGCCATCGGGCAGCGCGCATCGAGGATTTCAACCACGACATCGTGATCGGCCATCGCTTTTTTGATTTTCTCGACGGCAACGGCCATGTGGCCGGGGAACCAGTTGATGCTCATGTCAGATCCGGGCGAAACGCGGTTGAGTCTTGCCGTCGATGGTGACGTTCTCGGCAAACATCCCGGCGGGGCGTACCCACAGGCCGCCTTCACCATACAGCGGGCGATACACCACCATCGGCTCCAGCGTTTCCGAATGTTTGGCGATGCCGATCACTTCGTATTCATTGCCCTTGTAATGGCGGTAGCGGCCGGGCGGGATATTCACTGCGGTGGGCGTCATGGAGGTCCTGGTGCAGCGCGATTTATCCGCGCTCAAGACCACATTATAAACCATTGTTTATATTGAAAAATTATCCGCACTCTGATCGGTTATAGTCGGCACTCCATGACGACTGTTTCAGCGCTCCGCATTGCAGTGGCCGGAATGGCCGCGCTGGCGGTGGCCATGGGTATCGGCCGTTTCGCTTTCACTCCTATCCTGCCGATGATGCTCGATGATTTCGGCCTCAGCATCATCAGCGGCAGCTGGCTGGCTTCCAGCAACTATCTCGGTTATCTGGCCGGCGCGCTGGTGGCAACAGCATGGCCCCTGCGCGGTCGTGGCGTGTTGTCGGGTTCACTGCTTGCGGTCGCGGCGACGACTGTGGGCATGGGTCTCACTGAAAACTTCATGTTCTGGGCAGTACTGCGTTTTGCCGCCGGCGTGGCCAGCGCATTGATGTTCATCGCGGTATCGACACGATGCATGGCTGCGTTGGCTGAACGCGGCCGACCTAAGCTCACCGGCGTGGTGTATGCCGGTGTCGGCAGCGGTGTCGCCGCTGCCGGTTTATTGTGTTTGCTGTTAATGCAGTACGACGCCGGTTCGGCATGGGCCTGGC
>CBHTVL010000538.1:0-1718 GCA_966096475.1 uncultured Burkholderiales bacterium | reverse complement strand
GCTGGAATCCGGGGTCATGCGCATGACCAATGACGAGCGCATGGCCGCGAACCGCAAGGCGCGTCACGACAAAAAAGAAGCATACCTGCGCGAGATCTATGATCGAAACATCGCGCGGTTTCGCGCCATGGCGGGACAGAGCGCCGTTGCAGTCGCCAATGAAACCCATGCGGCGATGGATGCTGTCATCCGGCAGGATCAGTTGAAAGATCCCGCCAGCGCCGGCATTCGTTGTGGCAAGGGCTGCAGTCACTGCTGTCATGAGTCGGTCGCGATCTGGCCGCATGAAGCCGCATTGCTGATTGAAGCCATGCACAAGAGCGGACGTGAACCGGACCGCTCGCGTCTTGAGCGCCAGAGCACTTTCACCGTGGAAAACTGGCGTCAGCAAGCGCAGGCCGACAGGGCCTGTGTGTTCCTCGGCACCGATGGCGCCTGTACGGTGTATGAATTCCGTCCCAATGTCTGCCGCAAATTGCTGGTGGTGACCGATCCGGTACTGTGCGATGCCACGCATCAGCAGCCGGACAGTGTTGGGCGATGGTTCAGCTGGGAGGCTGAACTGATGGAGTCCGCTGCGCTCGAAGTATTTTGTGCGAGTCTGATGCCGCAGGCCTTGCTGGCGGCGTTGAACGCGAAGGATTGAATGGCGCCGGCTTGACCGTTTCTGCGAGCATCGGTAAACTTATACCCGATAGTTTTGATCAAGTATTGCTTAAGCCATATTTCCGGAGTCATCCATGTCCGCTTTAGATGAAATCAAGAAACAAGTGACCAGCAACAAGGTCGTGCTGTACATGAAGGGTTCACCCGATTTTCCGCAGTGCGGTTTTTCGGCGAACGCGGTGAACATCCTGCGCGAATGCGGCGTCAGCCAGCTGTTTACCGTCAACGTGCTGGAGAATCCGGAGATTCGCCAGGGCATCAAGGAATACGCCAGCTGGCCGACCATTCCCCAGCTCTACATCAATGGCGAATTTGTCGGCGGCTCCGACATCATGACCGAGATGTATCAGAGCGGTGAACTGAAGAAGATCCTGCAGGGCTGATGTTTCAGCCTGGATAAAAAAGCCGGCTCGCGCCGGCTTTTTTTACGCCAGCAGCTGGCGCCAGGCGACCTGCGCCAGAAGAATCATCGCCATGGTCAGCAGCAGGCGTTTCATCCAGACGCGGTAGGTTTCGCCGTCAATGCGACTGCGCACGCGCGAGCCGTAGAGGCTGGCGATGGTGGCGATCACTGCCAGCGGCAGCGTGACCAGCCAGTGCATCGGTGTGGCGATACCGCTGGCCATCAGTGTTGCGAGCTGCGTGGATTTTCCGACGAAAAAGGAAATGTTCATTGCCGGCACCAGCATCAGCGGCGGCAGGCCGATGCCGAGGTAATAGATGATCAGCGGCGGCGCGGCGATATTGGCGGTGGTTTCACTGAGGCCGCCGAGAAATCCGAACAGCAGTCCGGATTTCTTTTCGTTGCGCTTCATGATCGGCCACTCCGACAGCCCGAGGCGGTCGAGGTTGAGATAAAACAGAATCACGCCGGCAAGCAGCAGCGCGTAAGGGAATCCCGGAAACATGACGAAGAGTCGGGCACCGACCGCGGCACCGAGCAGCGCGACGATGGCGATCCACCAGAAGCGTTTCACCACGCCGGCCGATCCGGGGCTGCGCAGGATGCTGACGATGACCGTGGCAATGCAGGGGATCACCACCATGACTAC
>CBHTVL010000537.1:0-1729 GCA_966096475.1 uncultured Burkholderiales bacterium | reverse complement strand
CGTTAATAATATTTCATTTATAAACAATCAGTTAACATGATTTCCTGGCTGTTGACCAACGCCCTGACCGCGCTGCTGATCCCCCCGGGATTTCTTTTTATCGTCCTCGCCGCCGGCCTGGCCCTCCGCCGCAGGCTCCCGCGGACCAGCCGGGGACTGCTGATCGCCGGAACCGCCGGCCTCTACCTGCTGTCGATGCCGCTGACCGGGACCTTTCTGCTCCAGCAATGGGAAACCCCTCACGCCACGGCACCGGCATCCGCGCCGGCCCAGGCCATCGTTGTGCTGGGCGGTGGCCGTTACCCTGCCGCACCCGAATACGGCGGAGACACGGTGTCTTCCTCGACGCTGGTGCGGCTGCGCTACGCCGCACAGCTGCACCGTGAAACCGGACTGCCCCTGCTGGTCAGCGGCGGCAGCCCCGACGGAAGCCGACATGATGGCGCAGACGCTGGAGCAGTCCTTCCGTGTACCGGTGCGCTGGCGCGAAGGGCGTTCGGGCAATACGCTGGAAAATGCGCGACTGAGCCGGGAAACTCTCGCGCAGGAAAACATCCGCCGTATTTATCTGGTGACACACGCCTGGCATATGCCGCGCTCGATCCTGGTTTTTGAGCGTGCAGGATTTGAAGTCATACCGGCAACGACGGCGCACGCCACCGGCGAAACCGCGCAATTGACGGCGCTGGATTTCCTGCCGAACTTTACCGGCCTGCGCGACAGTTCGATTTTTTTCCACGAAGTCATCGGCATGGTCTGGTATCGTTTGCGCCTGCTCGCGCAAGCCTGACAGGAGATTTCATGAAAGCACGCATCAAGTGGGTTGAGAACGTTTCATTCATCGCCGAATCCGGCAGCGGCCATGCTTTTCTGATGGACGGCGCACCGGAAGGCGGCGGCCGCAACATGGGTCCGCGGCCGATGGAAGTACTGTTGATGGGCACCGGCGGCTGCACCGCCTACGACGTGGTGCACATCCTGCGCAAATCGCGCGCGCCGGTGACCGACTGCGTCATCGAAATCGACGCGGAACGCGCCGAAGAAGATCCGAAAGTGTTCACCAAAATACACTTTCATTTCATCGTTACCGGCAACGGCCTGAAACCGGCGCAGGTAGAACGCGCGGTTCATCTGTCGGCAGAAAAATACTGCTCGGCATCGATCATGCTCGGCAAGACTGCCGCCATCACCCACGATTTCGAAATCCGCGAAACGGGCGCCTGAGCGTCCGCTGCAACAGGCCGCTACAGGAAGTAGGCGGCTCCGGTCATCACTTTTGAAGACGCCTGCATCGCGGCCTTGACCGGCGCAGGCAGTTCGGCGCCGCCATTATCCAGCGCGGTCGTAGCATGACGCGCTTCGTCATCACGCATCTGCTCAACAATCGCGCGGCTTTTCTCATCGGCGGCCGGCAACCGGCCGAGATGGCCTTCGAGATGTCGCACGACCTGACGCTCGGTTTCGGCGAGGAAACCCAGATTCCATTTGTCACCCAGCAGACCGGCGGTGGCGCCAATTGCGAATGACCCGGCATACCAGAGCGGATTGAGCAGACTCTTGCGCCCGCCCAGTTCATTGATGCGACGCTCGGTCCACGCCAGATGTTCGGTTTCTTCCTGTGCCGCCTGCTCCAGCGCCGCACGCGCGCCGCTGTCGCGCGCCGTCATCGCCTGCCCCTGATACAGCGCCTGGGCGCAGATTTCGCCACTGTGATTGACGCGCATCAGCG
>CBHTVL010000536.1:0-1733 GCA_966096475.1 uncultured Burkholderiales bacterium | reverse complement strand
GGCGACATAACCGTAGATCGGTCGCGGGATGTAGCGCCGTGCCGGCGCGTCGAAATCCTCCAGCGCCAGCATCATGCGCAAGGCCGCGGGTGCCGCGGCACTGGTGAAGTGGGGTGTTGCGCGATCGGCGGAGGACAGCTGGGTTTTTGAAGCGTTGGACATGGCGGCCGGGCTTTCCTGCGGTGGAAGAGGCGCCATGATAGCGTCATCGCCCTCCCGAAAACCCGCGAAAGTCCACGTATTCGCCGGCGCTTTTCGCGCCGGCGACCGGTATTTACCGGGCTGCGTGCCCGACGTGCTCAGCGCTTTTCAGCGGCGACGCGGCCCTGTGCGTTGACGTAAACCCGGTAGCGGTTGCCGTCGCTGCAGGTGGCGAGATTGTCGCGCTCACCCTGCGGCGTCACGCTGACCACCTGGCCGCAGGGCAGGCCGAGCAGCGTAATGGATGCGGTCAGGTCTTTGGCCAGCGCGCTGTTGTCTGCCGAAAAAGCCGGCGTCATGACCAGTAGGGCCAGCGCCGGCAACAGGCGCTGCAGTTGTCGCAAGGAGGGCGGGAAGAAAGGCATCATGGTGGAACCTTTGTCAGAGTTTGGCGAATTTTGACGGGTCGGTCAGTACGCCCCAGATCGCTTCGCGCGAATTCACCACAGCGCTCGCCAGTGCGGGATCGCCGTCCTTCAGCAGGCCGTGCACTTTGGTCAGCAGTTGCTCGTAGTGTTGCCGCAGTTGCGGGATCGTCAAACCGCCGCGGCCTTCATAGTAGGCGCGGAAACGATCCAGTAAATCATCAACCTGGTTTTTCAGCGTGAGTTTGGTGAATACGCCGATTGCGGGCGTGTCCTTCAGGCGCTGTTCCAGCGTATCCAGTGCCAGCGTCGGGGTTGCCGGTGCAGCCGCCTGCGGTTTGGGCGGGATGACGGCGGGCGGCTTCACCGCCGGTTTGATGGACGGCTTGTCAGCGGTTTTCGGTGCTTCGTTTTTGGGCGCCGCGGCAACGACCGGTGCCGCGGGGACACTCGCTGCAGGCGGCGCTGCCGGTTCGGCGGGCGCTGCGGTGACGGCGACCTTGTCGTCCGGCGGCGACGGCGGGGTTGTACTGCAGCCGGCGCCGAGCAGCATGGCGCCGGCAAAACAGGCCGCAACAGCAGATCGAAGGGTTTTATTCATGAAGATTCAACGCGGGCTTCGCGTTTTTGGTTGTCGTTACCGGTTCGAACACGGTGCTGCAACATGGTTCCCGCTGTTGCCGTTCCAGTATCATCGGTGTTTCATCATAAAGAAGCGACCCGTCCTTGCAAACCCGTGAATTCAAGCTGCGCGATGACCATGTACGCCTCTGTGACCTGCTGAAGCTGGCCGGCGTTGCCGACAGCGGCGGGCGCGGCAAACAGCTGGTCGCTGCGGGCGCCGTCACTGTCGACGGACAGCCCGAAAGCCGCAAGACGGCGAAAATCCGCGCCGGCCAGCAGGTCGACTGCGAAGGTGTGCGCATCCTCGTGCGCGCGCCGGAATAGGTACAGTCCATGGACGAATCGCGCCTCGCCGAAATCGAAATCAAGCTGAGCTTCAATGAAGACCTGCTTGAAGAACTCAACCGCACCGTGGCCCGACAGCAGCAGCGTATTGCCGATCTCGAGCAACTGGTGCGCGATCTGCGCCTGCAGTTGCAACGCAGCCTGCCGCCGGACAGCGCCGGGCCGGCGCACGAAATTCCCCCGCACTATTAAGGATGC
>CBHTVL010000535.1:0-1737 GCA_966096475.1 uncultured Burkholderiales bacterium | reverse complement strand
ACAGCGAGATGGCCGGGGCTGCCGATGCCGGAAGTGGCGTAATTGATCTTGCCGGGCTGGGATTTGGCATAGGCGATGAACTCGTTGATGTTTTTTGCCGGCACCGAGGGATGCACGATCAGGATGTTCTGCAGCGTGACCAGCATGCCGATGTGGGCGAGGCCCTTGAGCGGGTCATAACCGGTTTTCTGGATCGCCGGACTGACCACCAGTGAGCCGATATGCGACATGCCGACGGAATGGCCGTCGGGTTCGGAGTTCGACAGGATCTGCATCGAGATCACGCCATTGGCGCCGGGGCGGTTGTCAACAATGACCTGGGTGCCGAGGCTGGCCGACAGCTTGGGCTGCAGGATGCGTGCAACGAGGTCGGTGGCGCCGCCGGGCGGGAAGCCGACGATGAAGCGCACCGGTTTGCTCGGGCCCCATTCCGCGGCAATGGCGGGGGCGGCGATCAGGCTGGCGGCGATGAGTGCGGCGATGGAGCGATTGCGGTTCATGGTTGCGTTTCCGGTAGGGGATGGCCAGCAGCCATTCTGCACAAAATTGCGGCAGTGCGGCAGTCTGTATGCCGTCTTTTTGTTGACGCAACGCATTAGATTGATTGATGTGGCTGACAACGTCTTGTCATGGACGCCTGCAACTGGATAGCATGGCGCAACAAGCGGACGCGGCGGCCCTCAAGGGCATGACCACGGACACCGAAGTCTCAATTCCGGGAGGAGTCGCATGAAACGAAGTGTATTCAGTCTGTTGCTGTTGTTGCTTGCAGCGTGGGTGCCGTCCGCGATGGCGCAGTCCGGCAAGACCGAAGTGTTGTGGCTGGGGCAATCCGCATTCCGCATCACTACACCCGGCGGCAAAGTCATCATCACCGATCCCTGGCTGCTGCAGAATCCGCTGACGCCGGCGAAATACAAAAACCTCGAAGCGCTGGGCAAGGTTGATCTGATCCTGGTGAGTCACGGCCACGGCGATCATGTCGCCGATGCGCCGGCGCTGGCCAAGCTCAACAACATTCCGATGTGGTCGCCGGGCGATCTGAACATGACGCTGACCACGCTGGGCGTGCTGCCGCCGGCGATGCTGCCGCGTTTCAACAAGGGCGGCACGATCACGCCGGTTCCCGGCATCAAGGTCACCGCAACCCATGCCGAACATTCCTCGGTATTCGTCTGGAACAATCCGGCGACGTCGAAAAACGAAACGCACCCGGGCGGCGAGCCGGTGGGTTTCATCATCGAGCTGGAAAACGGCTTCAAGATCTATCACATGGGGGATACCGGTGTGTTCGGCGACCTGAAGTGGATCGGCGAGTATTACAAGCCGGACCTGTTGCTGATTCCGATCGGCGGGCATTTCACGATGGGGCCGGCGGATGCCGCTTATGCCACGCGTGAAATGGTCAAACCGAAATTCGCGATCCCGATGCATTACGGCGCGAATCCGCTCGGTCGCGGCACGCCGAAGGAATACATCCAGGCGCTGGGTAATGCCAATGTCAAAGTGTTTGCGCTGGAGCCGGGCGGTCAGGTCGAGTTCTGATGCGCGGATGATCAAAGCATAAAAAAACGGGCAGCCAGGGCTGCCCGTTTTTATTCGCTGCTTAGAGGATCAGTTGCTCTGGTAGAGACCGGCAGCCTTGATCACTTTTTCCCACTTGTCTTTTTCCGACTTGATATAGGCGCCGAATTGCTCCGGGGTGCTGGGAGCGGCATCGAGGCCGGATTTGAACAG
>CBHTVL010000534.1:0-1746 GCA_966096475.1 uncultured Burkholderiales bacterium | reverse complement strand
AATAATGGCGAAGGTGCGGCGCCGGGATACTTCCTTGTCGATACTCATGTCTGGCCTGGTCAGGCATTCGCGCGGGATGCGGCGAACGCGGTGCGGCGCGCATTATAAGCGATATTTTTTATCAATTAAATCAAATAGATATAAGGCCAGCGCCGGTCGCCCCGCGGGCCGTCAATATGCGTCGCCCGGCCGCAGCCGGTCAGGACGGTATTACAGCGACTTGTGGGTGCCGTCGCAGAACGGCGGCGTCCTGGTCTTCTTGCAGCCGCAAAGCCACTTTTTCTCGGCCTGGGTGACCGTAAATTTTACCGGCGTGAATTCGCCGCCCTTGTGCGAGCCGTCGCAGAAGGGCTGCTTTTTCGACAGGCCGCAGGCGCACCACCAGTAATCACCGGGCGCCAGATCAACGGCATAAGGGGCTTTCTGCGGGCATGCGGGTTCGGCCATGGTGTTGCTCCTGTCAAAGTGATGCGTTCCAGCATCTGCGCAATCACCACAAGCGTCAAGCACGCAGTATCATCGGCCATCAAAATAACCACCGCCTCAACATCCGCCATGCGTTTACTGACAATCATTCTTGCTGCACTGCTGATCCCGTTCAGCGCTCTCGCCCAATCCACACGCACGGTGGATATCCCGACACGCAGCGGCGTCACCCAGCGCGTCCTCGTCATCACCCCGGACAAACCGCGGGCGGCGGTCGTGCTGTTCGCCGGCGGCGATGGCGGCATCACGCTCGAAGCCGACGGCCGCATCCCGAAACTCGGCGGCAACTTCCTGGTGCGCACGCGGCAGGAGTTTGCCGACAAGGGATTCACCACCGTCATCATCGATGCGCCATCGGACAAACAATCCCCGCCCTATCTCTCCGGCAGCCGGCAGACCGCAGAACATGTTGCCGACGTCAAAGCGGTCATTGCCTGGCTGCGTGAACAATCAAAAATTCCGGTGTGGCTGATCGGCACCAGCCGCGGCACGCAGTCCGTCGGCTATATCGCCACCCAGCTGCCGCAGACCGAGGGCGGACCCGACGGCATTGTGCTGACCTCCTCCGTCGTGCGTGACCAGCGCTCGCGGGCGGTGCCGGAAATGGCGCTGGACCGTGTGCGCATCCCCGTGCTCGTCGCCCACCATCGTGATGACGGCTGCCGTGTCTGCCTGTTCGCCGACGTGCAGCCGGTTCTGGAGCGTCTGACCGCCACGCCGCGCAAGGAACTGATGGTCTTCGACGGCGGTATTTCCGTCGGCGATCCCTGCGAAGCGCGCGCCTATCACGGCTTCAACGGCATTGAGCGCGAGGTCATCAACCGTATCGCGGCGTGGATCGCCCCCTGAACGGCCGCTGAGCGACGTCCGTTATAATCGCCGCTCATTTTTCACGGTAACAGCCATGCATCTCGTCATCCAGGGCGCGGACATCGAAACGCGCGACCTCAAGGAACTCGCCAAGCTCTCCGGCGCCCCGGCCATCGACCGGCTCAGCGCAACCGCTTTCCGTCTGCGCGGCGCTCAGCCTGCCGACGGCATCGCCGCACTGTGCAGCAACGCCAAACTCGATTTCGGCTTCGTGCCTGAGGGTCGCAAACTGACCGACTTCCGGCTGCTGGTGATGGACATGGATTCGACACTGATCACCATGGAAACCATCGACGAACTCGCCGACATGGTGAACATCAAGGCCGAAGTCGCCCGCATCACCGAACGCGCGATGCGCGGCGAGATCGAGTTCGAGCCGGCGCTACGCGA
>CBHTVL010000533.1:0-1747 GCA_966096475.1 uncultured Burkholderiales bacterium | reverse complement strand
CAGCGCGGCTGGTGGAGATCATTCACAAGACCTGCTACACCGCCAGGCCGGGTGACGGTGTTATCTGGGTGACACCGGTGCTGGAGTTCCGGCGGATACGGACCGAACCCGGAACGACACGCTGAGCGGATTCCCGGATGCGGTGCCGGGGCCGCGGGCACATCCGGCGCCCGCCGCAACCCGGATTAAAAGTCCGGCTGGATGTTGTATTCCTTGACCGCTTTGCTCCAGCGCGCGATTTCTTCGCGGGTGAATTTGTCGAACTCCGCCGGTGTGGTCGGCACCGGCTCATAACCGCGGTCGCGCAGCAGCTTGCCGGTTTCGCCGTTCAGCACCTTGGTCACGGCCTTGTTGAGCACGGTGACGGCCTCCTTCGGCATCTTGACCGGGCCCATCAGGCCGTACCAGCCGCTGATCGCAAAACCCTTGAAGCCGGATTCATTGAGCGTCGGCAATTCCGGCAGCTGCGGTGTACGTTTGGCGGTGGTCACCGCGAGGCCGCGCAGCTTGCCTGACTTGATCTGCGGAATCGCCGCGCCGGGGCCGGAGAACAGTGTCTGCACCTCACCGCCGACGGCGGCTGCGACGGAAGGGCCCGAGCCGCGATAGGGAATGTGCGTCAACTTGATCTTCGCGGTCTGGAAAAACGCTTCCTGCGCGACATGTGCGGTGACATTGCCTGAACCGAAGTTCATCGAGTTGGGTTTGCTCTGCGCCAGCTTGATGAATTCCGCCAGCGTCTTCGCCTGCACGCTGGGGTGCACGGTCATGATGTACGGCTGCTCGATCAGCTGGCTGATGCCGACAAAATCTTTGGCGACATCGAAACTGAGTTTGGGCATCAGTGCCGGTGCGACGGCGGTGGCGCCGATTTCGGAGATCACCACGGTGTAACCGTCGGGATTCGCCGTGGCGGCAATGGCGGTACCGAGCGTGCCCTGGGCGCCGCCGCGGTTGTCGATGAGGATCTGCTGGCCGAGCTCGGCGCTCAGCGCCGGTTGCATGACCCGAGACACCAGGTCCGTGCCGCCGCCGGGCGGGAAGGGTACGACCAGGCGAATCGGCTTGTTGGGATAGGCGTTGCTTTGCGCGGCCATCACCGGGGCGGCCAGTGCCAGACAGGCCGCCAGCGGCAGGCTGATCAGTCGGTTCATCAGGGCATCTCCTCGTTGTCGGTATTTTTGAATGTCCCACATTATCATGACTTTATGGCGCAAAACATAGCGGGGTGGCCGCCGATATTGATGAAAATAAATAATAAAAACAATGTGTTATAGACGTCTTCAGTCGGCAATATAGTCTTGTCAAATTAAATTGGTCATGATAAATTAGAGTCTGTTTCCGTTACCGTTCGCGGCATGCCGCGGCCCCGTTACCGAACATGAATTGCGCCACCCGTCTCGTTGATCTTTTTGGCAGTCAGGCCGAAGTCGCCCGTCGATTCCGTCTTGATCGCGCCGTGGTCAATCACTGGGTCAAGTCGGGTTATGTACCGGCGCGCTGGGCCATGGAAGTCGAGCAGGTCACCGGCGGCGAAATCGCCGCCGTCGAAGTGCTCAACGAAGCCACCACGCGCAAGCCGCTGAAGCTGAAGTCGCGGCCGGACGGGGAAAATTTTTCAGCCAACGCCACCGCAGGGAGTGAATTCAACATGGACAGATACGCGCCGAGCAAACGCATCAACTCGTTCCACCCGCCGCAACGCACCTTGATGGGCCCCGGCCCGACGGAGATTCATCCGCGCGTA
>CBHTVL010000532.1:0-1751 GCA_966096475.1 uncultured Burkholderiales bacterium | reverse complement strand
TGTCGACATCGTGCATATAGCCTACAAGGGTGCGGGTCCGGCGCTGACCGACCTGATTGCGGGGCAGGTGCAGATGCTGATCAGCGCCTACTCCTCGGCGTTCCCGCATATCAAGGGCGGCAAGCTGCGCGCACTGGGTGTCACCGGAACCAAACGCATCGCGTCAGCCCCCGATCTGCCGACCATCGCCGAGACGGTGCCCGGTTATGAAGTACTGTCCTGGTACGGACTGCACGCGCCGAAAGGTACGCCGCCGGCGATTATCAGCAGGCTGCACCGGGAGATGGCAGCGATGGCGCGCAAGCCGGAGATTGCCGATCGGCTGACAGCATTGGCTATCGAGCCCGAGGGCAATTCACCGCAGGAATTTCTGGCGCAGATCAAGCTGGAGATTGCGGGCTGGGGCAAGGTGATTAACGCGGCGAAGATTCCGAAGGAGTAGTCCCTGCCAGTGCTTTGCTTCGCATGCGCGAAAGCATGTACGCGAGTGCGACGCCGATCAGACAGATCACGCTGATGCTGATAAAACCGGCCCGGAATGATCCGGACTGATCCTTGATGGCGCCCATCGTCCAGGCGGTGAGAAAGCCGCCGATATTGGCGAACAGGTTGCTGAAGCCGGTGGCGGTGCCGGCGATGCGCGGGCCGAGGATTTCGACGGGCACCAGGAACAGCGGACCGAAATAAAACTGCAGGAAAACCGAATTCACCGCGATCCCCAGCAATAACAGCGGCAGTGATTCGATCTGAGCGATCAGCAGGGCGGTGCAGGCGAGCACGGCGAGTGCGCCGCCGATGATCAGCGGCGGATTGCGCAGGCGGTCGGAGACATAGCCGCCGAGCGTGTTCGACGGCGCGGTGAAGGCGGCAGCCATGGCGATGATGAAGCCCGTGGTCTGCACGCTGACGCCGCGGTCGACGACCAGCAGCGAGGGCAGCCACACCATATAGGCGGTGACGACCGCAAAACGCACGAACTGCAGTCCGCTGCATACCCACATGATCGGGTGGCTGAACAGCCGTGTGACGTCGGCGAGGGCGAGTGGCTGCGCGGCGCCGCTGCGCGGTTTTTCGCGGGCGTAATGCCGGTAGACAAAAGCCATCACGATGCCGATGGCGGCCATCATCATGAAGGCCGCGCGCCAGCCGTAAGCCGCAGCAAGCAGCGGACCGCCCAGCGAGAGCACGATGGTGCCGGCGAAGCCGCCGAGCATGTAGAGGCTCATTGCCGTGGCGCGGCGCTCCGCCGGAAACCATGAGGCCAGCAGCGACATGCCGGGCGCAAACAGCAGTGCACGGAAAGCGCCGGCGAACAGTTGCGAAATGACTGCCAGCCAGAAGATGTGAATCAGCCCGAGCAATACCGAAAACACCGACCAGCCGAGCAGGCCGATGAAAAACAGACGTTTCGGACCGTAACGGTCGGACAGAAAGCCGGCGGGAATCTGGCCCAGCGCATAACTGAATGTGGCTGCGGCCGACAGCAGGCCGGCTTGGGTGAACGTGATGTGCAGGTCTTCGCGGATCAGCGGCAGCAGCAGCGGCATCGCGCTGAAGCTGATGCCGTGCACGATCTGGCAGAGGATGACCAGCGAGACGGTGAGGATGCGGTCGCGCGGATTTGCCGGCGGCTGACGGGTTGTTGTGCTGTTCATGCCGCCGGCACTTTAGCGGCCTGCGCTGCCGGTGACATTGCGTTGCGTCAAGTTCACGGTTTGGCGGCGGGCGCCGGACTGCTGAGCAGGAATACG
>CBHTVL010000531.1:0-1754 GCA_966096475.1 uncultured Burkholderiales bacterium | reverse complement strand
GTTGGATCGTAGATCTGGATGCTCATCACTACCTCCTTTAAGTATCAATTAAAACAAAAACTTAAATTCAAAATCATCATTTACAAGATGTGCAGGATAGACAGGATTTAAAGACAGCGCCTCATACTCCGATTGGCCGACCGCAAATTAATTACATTGATCCATCGGTTTTATCCTGAATATCCTGTCCATCCTGTTAATTGCCGTTATTCACGGCACTTTGATTTCGTAAGTCACGCTCTGCGAACCGTTCTTGCCGCCCCAGCCGGGGATGTAGCAGGACTGCACCCCCGCCTTGCCGCCGCCGGCGATCACCAATAAATCCTGCGGCGTGTGCACCAGCGTCTGCATCGTGCTTTCGGTTTCGGCAGTGATCGGGCCAGGGCGGATGTTGGCGCGCTGCATTTCTGCGTGCGACATTTTGCTGTGCTCAAACACGTATTTCTGCACGTCTTCGCGCGACCAGCCCGCCTTTTGCATGATCAACTGATGCTCGCCGGCAAATACCATCGCGTACTGCGGCTGCCGGTTGGTACCGGCCGAGAAACGCATTTGCGCGCAGGCTGTGGTGAGCACGCCTTCGGGCGTGGCGCTGAGGCCGTTCGAATATTGGTGCACGCCGAGTGCCGCGAAAATCGTCACCGCGTTCTGTTCGGGCTTGAAGCCGCGCGTGGTGTGGAAGGCCGGCCACGGGCTGTCTTCCTCGTTTTCGGCGATGCAGAAAGTGTATTTGCCGGGGTGCCCGAGGCTTGATCGATCGAGAATGCCGGGCGTGGTGCCGATCACGTTCTGCATCATCAGCCGGATCGCGCGGCCGATGGTGGCATTCGCACGCCAGCCCTGACCGAACAGATTGTCGCCGCTGTTCATGCCGATCTTTTTCGCGATCGGGCCGTTAACCAGCATGAACACCGCCGAGCCGCCGGTGCTGGTCGCCGGACCGTGATAACCGTACAGCGGGTCGGCCAGCGCGCGGACAGTGGCGGCGATCACCGGCATGTATTCCGGTTTGCAGCCGGCCATCACCGCATTGATCGCGACCTTTTCCGCAGTCACCGACACCTGGCGGTTTTCGATGAAGGACAATTGCTCGTCGGGTTTGAGTCCGCCGGCGTCGAGCATCGCGGCAATGCGTTCCGCGGTCGGCGGAATCACCGGCAGGCCGTCGGTCCAGCCGTTGGCGTAACAAAGTTCGATGGCGCCGCCCAGATCGTCGGCGGTGTGCCGACGCGATTTCAGTTCGATCATGCAACCTCCGAGGAACCCGCTCTGTGACGGGGAATGGCGGTCAGTCTACCCCAGTTCCCGCACCATTCAGCGACCGTCCACATCGCGAAAAAACCGCGACCTCCCGGCCTTGATGCACTGCAAACCACCCCGCCGCCGGGAGTCCGTACAACTCTGGTAACGTGGCGGTTGCAGCAACACAAAAACAACGAAGACCGCCATATCCAAGGAGACCACCATGCTGAATTCCATCCGCCGCGCCGGCGCCGCGCTGGTCATCACCGCGCTGTTCTGCACGGCAACGGCGATCGCCCAGACCGCACCGAAAATCAAGAACACCGGCTACGAGCAAATCAAAACCGTGCTCTATGTCGGCAACAGTTTTTACTACTACAACGACAGCATGCATTCGAAGGTGCTGGGGCTGACCAACGTTGCCGACCCGCAGAACCGCAGCGCCTACCGCAGCACTTCCATCACCATCAGCGGCTCGGGTTTCAACTGGCATGACATGGAATCGTATTTCC
>CBHTVL010000530.1:0-1821 GCA_966096475.1 uncultured Burkholderiales bacterium | reverse complement strand
TTCAACGAGGTGCCCGGCCGCGGCGGCGCGCCTTCATCGATTCCCAGCCAGAATCTGTCGCTCGGCGATTTCACGCAGCAGATCGACCAGCTGACCCGTCAACTGGAAGACCGCGGCGACAAACTGGGTTTGCTGGAGTCGATGTACACGCAGGAAAGCGCGCGCAAGAAAATGATCCCAACCAAGCTGCCGGTTGAAGGCGGCTGGTATTCCTCGAACTTCGGCTGGCGCATCGATCCCTTCACCGGACAGCGTGCTTTTCACGAGGGCATCGACTTCATGGCGGAGGAGGGAACGCCGGTGTTTTCCGCGGCTGCGGGCGTGGTCGTCTACGCCGAGTTTCACCCTCAATATGGTAATATGATAGAGATTGATCACGGCAACGATCTGATCTCGCGTTACGCGCACGCATCGAAGAAATACGTGAAAGTCGGCGATGTGGTTTTGCGCGGAACCAGGATCGCCGATGTTGGCCGGACCGGTCGCGCGACAGGCTCACATCTGCACTTTGAAGTGCGCCAGCGCGGTGCCGCCTTGAACCCCGCGCGGTTTCTGCAGTTGCCCGGCTGACCGGCTGCACCAAACGCAAGAATTGCAGGGGGTGGGGTTATCCCACCCCTTTTTTATTCGGGAAGTTCATGATTACCGGTTTATTGAAAAAAGTGTTCGGCAGCCGCAACGAACGGCTGCTCAAACAGTATCGGCGCACCGTGCGGACGATCAATGCACTGGAGCCGCAGATCTCGGCGCTGTCCGACGATCAGCTTCGAGCCAAGACCGAGGAATTCCGCGAGCGCATCCGCAAGGCCGTCGCCGCGCCGGAGTCTTCCGCTGCGGGTGAAGAACAGACCGCCGGAATCGAACGCCGTCGCCGCGCCGCCCTCGACGAACTGCTGCCTGAAGCCTTTGCCGTGGTCCGTGAGGCCGGCAAGCGCGTGATGGGCATGCGCCATTTCGACGTGCAGCTGGTCGGCGGCATTGCGCTGCATAACGGCAAGATCGCGGAAATGCGCACCGGTGAAGGCAAGACGCTGGTGGCGACACTGCCGGCGTACCTGAATGCGCTGGCCGGCAACGGCGTGCACATCGTCACCGTCAACGATTACCTGGCGCAGCGTGACTCCGACTGGATGGGGCGCATCTACCGTTTCCTCGGGCTGACCGTGGGCGTCAACCTGTCGCAGATGGAGCACGCACTCAAGCAGGAAGCCTATCGCGCCGACATCACCTACGGCACCAACAACGAATTCGGCTTCGACTACCTGCGCGACAACATGGTGTATGAGTTGTCGGAAAAGGTGCAGCGCGGTCTCGGCTACGCCATCGTCGACGAGGTGGACTCGATCCTGATTGATGAGGCGCGCACGCCGCTGATCATTTCCGGCCAGGCCGAAGACACGACCGACCTTTATGTGCGCATGAATTCCGTCGCACCCCAGCTGCTGCGGCAGAAGGATGAAAAAGCACCGGGCGATTACTGGGTCGATGAAAAAGGCCACCAGGTCATCCTGTCAGAGGAAGGCCATGAACACGCCGAGGCGCTGCTGGCGCAGGCGGGCATGCTGGCCGAAGGCGGCAGTCTTTACGACGCGGCCAACATCTCGCTGATGCACCACCTGAACGCGGCACTGCGCGCGCACAGCCTGTTCCATCGCGACCAGCAGTACGTGGTGCAGGACAATGAGATCATCATCGTTGACGAATTCACCGGACGGTTGATGCCGGGACGGCGCTGGTCTGAAGGCCTTCACCAGGCGATCGAAGCCAAGGAAGGCGTGGAGATCCAGAAGGAAAACCAGACGCTGGCCACGATCACCTTCC
>CBHTVL010000529.1:0-1860 GCA_966096475.1 uncultured Burkholderiales bacterium | reverse complement strand
ATGTCGGTGTCGGTGTCGACCCGTCGATGATCAGCTTCGGCACGATGATCAACAGCGCGCGCCTGGAAATGGCACGCGAACCGATGGTCTGGTGGTCGCTGGCGGCGGCTTTTGTGTTCATGCTGGCGCTGGTGCTGGCTGCCAACCTGTTTGCCGATGCGGTGCGCGACGCCTTTGATCCGCGACTGGTGCGGGCGGGGGCGGCGGCATGAGTAAAAAAATCCTGTTGAGCGTGCGCGACCTGCGCACCGAGATCCGCAATGACGGTCCGGCGGTGCGCGCCGTGGACGGCGTGTCTTTTGATATTGCCGCCGGCGAAACTTTTGCGCTGGTCGGCGAGTCGGGTTGCGGCAAATCGATGACGGCGCTGTCGATCATGCGCCTGCTGCCCGATGCCGCGGCGATTACCGGCGGAACGGTCGCGCTCGATGGGGACAACCTGCTGGCGCTGCCGGAAGCGCAGATGCGTGATGTGCGCGGTCGCCGCGTCGCGATGATTTTCCAGGAACCCGGCCTGTCGCTGAATCCGGTGATGACCATTGGTGCGCAGATTGCCGAATCGGTACGCCGGCACACGGCGCTGACCGGGGCCGCGGTTGATTCGCGGGTAATCGAACTGCTGGAGGCGGTGCGCATGCCCGATGCGTCGCGGCGCGTCGGCGAATATCCCTTCCAGCTTTCCGGCGGCATGAAGCAGCGGGTAATGATCGCGATGGCCCTGGCCTGCGACCCCGCGCTGCTGATCGCCGATGAGCCGACCACCGCACTGGATGTCACGGTGCAGGCGCAGGTGCTGGAATTGCTGCGCGACCTGCAGCGTTCGCGCGGCATGGCGATACTGCTGATTACCCACGATCTTGGTGTTGTCGCGCAGATGGCACAGCAGGTGGCGGTGATGTATGCCGGCGAAATCATCGAAACGGGGCCGGTGCAGACCTTTTTTGACGGACCTGCGCACCCGTATTCACGGAAACTCTTTGATTCGCTGCCTGAGCGCGCCGGACGTAACCGCCTGCTCGCGGCAATACCCGGTGCAGTGCCGCCGCTAAGCCGGCGCTTTGCCGGTTGCCGGTTTGC
This sequence comes from uncultured Burkholderiales bacterium, assembly GCA_966096475.1. Lineage (GTDB taxonomy): Bacteria > Pseudomonadota > Gammaproteobacteria > Burkholderiales > SG8-41. The sequence goes on along the minus strand of CBHTVL010000529.1, from coordinate 783 downwards.
CGAGCGTTGCGACCGCGCCTTGCCGCATTGCGCCGGTACGGTGCCGGTCTGGCATGCGGTGGGTGAACGACATGATGCCCGTTGTCATTTGTATGCGGATGCCACAGGCAAGTCCATGTACAAGTCCGGATCCATTTCGGGTGAAGCTGCGCTGATCGCCGCGCGGCGCGCGGAGGACGAAGGCAGTGCTGCCTTGCTGCAGGTGAAAGATCTGCAGGTGCATTTCCCGATCCGCAAGGGACTACTGCAACGGGTATCCGGCCATGTGCGCGCGGTAGATGGCGTGACGCTGGATGTTTTCCCCGGCAGAACTCTGGGGCTGGTCGGTGAATCAGGTTGCGGCAAGACCACGGTCGGCAAGGGCCTGTTGCGGCTGGTGGCGCCCACCGGCGGACAGGTGCTGCTGGGCGGTGAAGATTTTCTCGCCCTCGGCCGCGATGCGCTGCGTCGCCGGCGCCGTGATGTGCAGATCATTTTTCAGGATCCCTACGCCTCGCTCAATCCGCGCGTGCGCATCGGCGATGCGCTGGAGGAAGGGCTGCTCGCGCTGGATGTCGGCAGCGGTGCGGCGGATCGCCAGCAGCGCATTGATGCGTTATTGACTGAGGTGGGATTGTCGCCTGAAGTCAAAGGCCGTTATCCCCATGAATTTTCCGGCGGCCAGCGCCAGCGCATCGCGATTGCCCGCGCGCTGTCCGTCGAGCCGCGGCTGATTGTCTGTGATGAACCGACCAGCGCGTTGGATGTGTCGGTGCAGGCGCAGATTCTCAATCTGCTGAAGCG
>CBHTVL010000528.1:0-1865 GCA_966096475.1 uncultured Burkholderiales bacterium | reverse complement strand
CTTCGGCGCCAAAATGCTGATCAACACGGTCAAGCTCAAACCCGGCGTCAACTTTGACGACGTCGAACTGGCGCTGGGCGAGATGTGCAACGTGGTCAAGGCCACCTACGGCGGCGACAAGGGCGGCTTCATCGCCGGCCAGGTGTTCCGCTTTTCAGGTTTTGTGTCGGAAGAAGGTTCACTGAACGCGCCCGGCGCCGTCAATGACCATGTCGCGATCGTGACTTACTGGCGATCCTTCGAGGAACACGAAAAATCCCATGCCGACAAAGTGTTCAATGCCAAGTTCGCCGCCCTGGCGCAGCTGTGCACCGACAGTCAGGAACTCGGCTATGAAATGTTGTGGCAGGGCGAATCCGATCCTGCTCACTGATCACGGAACACCGGTGTAAACCGGCCGGCCCGCATCTCCGTTAAGGCAATTTCACATCCGGACGGAGCTGGCCATGAAGACCCTGTCTCGCCTCACACTGATTACCGCGATGGCGCTGAGCCTGTTCGCCACCATCGCCACGGTGCACGCTCAACAGGGACGCGGCTGCGTCAACGACCGTTACGGCAATCCGCAATGCCCGCCGCCCGGCGGCCATTGCATGGCCAACATCAACGGAGACGTGCGCTGCTCGACGCCCGGCGGCGGCATCATGCTCGACCGCTACCGCACACCGGTATGCGGCCTCGGGCAATGCATCGCCAACCGCACCGGCGACATTGTCTGCTCCGGCACGACACGCGGATCTTCCGCACTCAACATCAACGGTGACACGGTATGCACCGGCGGTTGCGTCAACGCGAGCGCGGATGCTTGCGCGGTGCCGGTGCCGTAATCACCGGAACAACCGGTCAGTCGACGGTGATCTTCGCCGCCTTCACCACCTGCGTGTATTTGGCGATTTCAGTTTTGATCAGCGCACCGAATTCCTCCGGTGTGCCGCCTGCGGGTTCCAGCCCCTGCACAGCAAGGGCTTCGGTCATGCCCGGCAGTTTCAGCGCGGCGATGATGTCCTGATTCATTTTTTTCACCAGCGGCGCCGCCGTTTTGGCCGGCGCGAGTACGCCCTGCCAGTTCGACACATTAAAACCTTTGACGCCGGATTCGGCGACGGTCGGCACATCGGGCGCCGCAGCCGCGCGCTGCAGCGTGGTCACGGCGATGGCGCGCAGCTTGCCCTGCTTCACCTGCGGCAATACCGGCGGCATGGTGCTGAACACCAGTTGCACGCGACCGCTGATCAGATCGGTCATCGCCGGCCCCGAACCCTTGTACGGCACATGCAGCAGATCGGTGCCGGTGGCGAATTTGAACAGTTCACCGGCCATATGCAGCGACGAACCCGCGCCCGCTGACGCATAAGTCAGCTTGCCGGGGCTGGCCTTGGCCAGCGTGATCAGTTCCTGCACCGTTTTCGCGGGCACTGACGGATTGGCGGCGAGCATGAACGATGACGTGGCGACCAGAGCCGCCGGCGCAAAATCGCGCACCGGGTTGTACGGCAGATCCGACTTCAATGCCGGCGTCTGCGCCAGATTGCCGACGCTGCCGAGAAACAGTGTGTAACCGTCGGGATTGGCCGTCGCGGCAATCGTCGCACCCAGCGCACCGCCGGCACCGCCGCGGTTGTCGATGACCACCTGCTGGCCGGTAACTTCAGACAGGCGCTGGCCCAGCGTGCGCGCCAGGATGTCATTGCCGCCACCCGGCGGGAACGGCACCACCATGCGCAAGGCCTTGCTGGGATAGTTACCTGCACCCTGGGCCTGCACCGCAGGCGCAACAAGCGCGGCCAGAACAGCCGCACTGATCAATGATTTATTCACGGAATTCTCCTCGATTTGAACCGGTGCTCTGTAACGGCACCGCTGAC
>CBHTVL010000527.1:0-1871 GCA_966096475.1 uncultured Burkholderiales bacterium | reverse complement strand
GGCGGCACATCCGCAGCTTGAAGGCCTGCGCGCGAGGGTGCGGCTGATCGAGCATGCGAAATACAGTCGCGGGCATCATGATCCTGAAGTGCGCAGCTGCGCCAATGCGATCGAAGTCGAATTCACCGACGGCAAGGTGTCGGAACATGTCGAAGCGTTGTTCCCGGCGGGTGATCCGCGTCAGGGTGATCCCGGTGGCGTGCTGCTGGCGCAGAAGTTTGCGTCACTGGCGGGGCCGGTGCTCGGTGCAACGCGGCTGGCTGCCCTGCAGCATCTGTTTGCCGAACCGGAGAAGCTGCGCAGCCTTCCGCTGGTGCGCTTTCTGGCGATGCTGGTGGTGGACGGACGCTGAACCCGCAGTCGCGGGTCCGGCTTCCGTGATTTCAGGCGGTTTTAAAACCGTTACTTCATATCGCGCGATTCGACGCGCGCACGCACCTTGCCGCTGCCGTCCTGCAGTTCCAGGGTTTCCCCGGAGAGTTTCTGCGTGGCGACGGCATTGATTGCCGACAGGAAACGGTTTTCCAGATCGGCGGCGGTATCGAGGCAGGCCATGCGGGTCACGGCCATGCCTTTGAAGCGCAGACCGCTGCCGGCGATTTCGTAGCTGCCGTGAAAGCTGTTGCAGCCGGAAAATCCGCTGACGGCATTCTTGTCGGAGCGCAGCACCATATGCGGTTCACGCGCGCCGGCTTTGACTTCAACCGGTTTGCCTTCGAGTTCGACGGCTTTCCAGTAGGTCTCGACCAGCCGGGCCTGTGACTTGCTGCCGTCAGTCTGTGCGCAGCCGGCGAACAGCGCGCAGGATGCAATGGCAATCAATAGCCGCTTCATCGCCGGATCAGCCGCGGTTGATGTGGTAATGCGCTTCCGGCACCGGATAGGCGGCTGCGCCGAAGGTGTCGGTGATTGCCTTGTTGGTGTCGAAATACACCTGCCAGTAATGGTTGGTGTGAGTGTACGGGCGAACCGCCAGTACCGGACCCATTGGCGTGAAGTCGATGACTTCGACATCGGGTGCCGGCGTGGTCGATACATTGGGTATTTTCGCCAGCGATTCTTTCAGGCGCTTGATCGCATCGTGCACATTGACACCGTGCGCGAGCTGCGCAGTACGGTCAACGCGGCGGTACGGGTTGGTCGAGAAGTTCTGGATGGTGTCGGAGAAAATCTTGTTGTTGCCGACGATATTGAGCACGTTGTCCGCGCTGTTGATCGCGGTGCCGAACAGGCCGATTTCCATGACCGTGCCTTCAACGCCGCCGGCCTTGATGTAGTCGCCGACCTTGAACGGACGCAGCGTGACGAGGAAGGCGCCGGCGGCAAAGTTGGCCAGCAGACCGCCCCAGGCGGCGCCGATGGCAATACCCATCGCGGCAACCAGCGCAGCGAATGACGTGGTTTCAACACCGAAGTAGCCGAGGATGGCGACAACGAGGACGATGTTCAGCGCGACGCTGACGATGTTGCCGATGTAGCGCAGCAGCGTCGGATCGACTTTCTGTTTGGTCAGTGCGGCGGAAACCAGACGTACGGCAAGGCCGATCAGCCAGCGGCCGACAATCCAGACGGCGATCGCACCGAGGATCTTGAGGCCCAGTGTGGTCAGTGTGGCGGTGATGGTGTCCATGATGTGCTGCATGTTCATTATTGTTCTCCCTGGCACTGCGTTGATAGAGGGGTGCAGAAAACGCTGGCATGTTAACCCGCCCGGGCTGTCCGGGAACAGATGCCGTGCAACACGCGTCAGGTCTGCGGCACCTTGGCGGTGATTTTGTCTTCGAATTTTTTCTTGTCTATGACAACCCGCTCATGGCTGCCTTCGGTGATGCGGTCCACCCCGTCATGCGCGACCACCGAGAAAAAAAGAC
>CBHTVL010000526.1:0-1873 GCA_966096475.1 uncultured Burkholderiales bacterium | reverse complement strand
GTATCGCCGAGATTGGCGGTGATCGAGATCATCTGCGTCGAGTTGATCAGCTTGAACGCCGCGTTCTTCCCGCCTTTCAGGTCGAACGAGACAATGCCGCCGTCGCCGCGCTGCTGCTTGCGCGCGAGCTTGTACTGCGGATGATCCGGCGCCCGTGCCGCATGCATCATCAGCTTGCCGGTATCCTGCACCTTCTCGCCCGGCGCATCGGTATTGAAATACATGATGTCATGCGGATTGACGAGGCTAACAGTCAGCGCCCAGGGCTTGCCGTCATCCGTCAGCGGGCGACCCTTGTTGCGCAGCCAGGAGACCGCGCTGCCGGCGATCATGTGATCGAAGCGGTAGCCGCCGAGTTCATGCGCAAGAACATCACCGGGCCAGGCATAGTCGGAGAAGCCGTGGGCATTCATCTCGGTAGTGAAAAGCTTGTCGGGGTCCGTGCTTTCAAAATCCCGGTTCAGATGCCACTTACCCTTGTAGGCCGTGTAATAACCCGCCTTGCGCAGCATGTGACCGAGGGTCGGAATCTTGTCCGACATCGGCTGGACCCAGGGCGCATCGACGTTTTCGTACATGCCGTTGTCGGCTGTCTGCAGTCCGGTCATCAGGACCGCGCGCGACGAGGTGCACATCACCGCGGGGCAGTAGTGGTTGTGAAACGTCACACCTGTGCGCGCCAGCCGGTCGTGACCGGGAAGACTCAGCCCCCTGGGCTGACGACGGAAGTAGCGCTCCTGATCGGTGAATATGAATACGATGTTCAGCGGTCCGGTCTTCGGGCTGCGGGCAGCGGAAACCGGCTTGCGCGCTTTTGTCTCGGCTGCAGCAGACAGCGGCACACCGATGGTTGCAGAGGCCACACCGGTGGCCGCCACCTTGAGCAGGTTGCGGCGATCGACATCGAAGCTGTTCCGGTTTTTTTCATCCATGGTCATACTCCTTCAGGCAATAAAGTCGGTCAGAAAGTGAAACGTGCGCCGATTGAAAGTCCCCTGGCGGTCAGCTCGTCAATCAGCTTCTGGCCGCCGACGTTGTAATGCAGGGCGCGATAATCGAGAACGACATCACCCCATTTGAAGGCATGACCGATACCGCCGATACCCTGCCAGGTGCTTGTCGAGGATCCGCTGCCAACGTCGGCATAATAATTGACGAACCAGTTACCGGTGCCGAGCATCGTCCTGCCCTTGACGCCGATGATGCCGGTCCACAGATCATCAGCCTTTTCGGCAACACCGGTGGCGGCAAAGGAAGCGCTGCCGCCGGGCCCGGTCACCACCGCTGACATTTGCCAGTTGGTCTTGGCATGCATCCTGAAATAACGCAGCCCGCCGATCACATCCAGACTGTTGCGCGAATCCTTCACCGCCGCGTAACCACCGATCAAGGTGAACAGCGTGCCGCTCATGTCGGTCATACCGCCGGCATTGAGATTGGCGGTGGAGACATTGACCGGGCCGCTGCCGGGATTGAAATCAACGCTCGTCACCCGGCTGTCCATATGACCGAAATCGAGATACATCGCATCGAACCCGACCAGCCACCGGCCCTTGCGGGCCTCACCGCTGAGCATTGCCGCCATGTCGATGGTGTTGAGCAGTTTCCCGGTATCAATGCTGACATTGGGACTGTTGCCGCCGGCTGCCGGCGGTCCGTAGTTGAGATTGGCCTTGACGCCGGGCAGCCAGACATAAGGCTGCAGCGAATAAGTCCATCGCTCATCCCTGCTCTGTGCGGCGGCCGGGATAGACCCCGCGGCGAGGATGAACGTCAACAAGACGGTCGTGACTTTAATTTTCATTGGCTACCCCTTTCGCTGTTTACTTTTTTGCCAACAGGACAGTCAAGGTGCGCTACGCCATTGCTACTT
>CBHTVL010000525.1:0-1883 GCA_966096475.1 uncultured Burkholderiales bacterium | reverse complement strand
TTCCATCAGTACGATATGCGGCGCGAGCGAACAGGCGCCGGGCGAGAAATAAAGCTTCATGGGATCTCCTTGATTTTGAACGGCTGACATGAAAAAAGTCCGCGGACCGGCATCGTGCCGCAAGCCGATATTCCTTGCAAATAGAAGGACATCCGCCCATACTCCGCGCCGGCGCCTGGATTCTGTCCGCCCTTCGCACCCGCACGGGTGCTTCTGTTTGGCCTTCTCCACACGTCATTGATGCCCTGTCCAATCCGGACCGGGATCGCCAAATTCTGGAGAACTGCTCATGGCCACTATCGGCACCGTTAAATTTTTCAACGCCACCAAGGGTTTCGGCTTCATTCAGCCCGATGGCGAATCCAAAGACGTTTTTGTGCACATCTCGGCCGTTGAACGCGCCGGCATGAAGACGCTCAATGAAAACCAGAAAGTCTCGTTCGACCTCGAAAAAGGTTCCGACGGCCGTTCGTCCGCCGTCAATCTGCAAGAAGTCTGATCGTGCTGCGGCGGGTTGATCCCGCCGCAAATCATTCCTAAGAAGGAAGCTGCAGATGTCCAAAGAAGAGATGGTCGAGTTCGAGGGTGTCATTGAAGAAGTGCTGCCCGACACCAAATTCCGCGTCACGCTGTCCAACGGCCACGCCGTGACCGCCTACGCCTCGGGCAAGATCCGCAAGCACCGTATCCGCATTCTTGCCGGTGACCGCGTCACGGTGGAAATTTCGCCGTATGACCTGAGCAAAGGCCGTATCAGCTTCCGCCACAAGGACGAGCGCGCGGGTCCGCCTGCAGCACGCCCCGGCAACTTTTTCCGCAAGCGTTAACACTTCGGAACTCAACCCGCCGTTTTGCGGCGGGTCGCCCTGACTGCCGGCGCAACGCCGGCCAGCGGCAAAGCGGTCTTGTATTTGACCTGCTTCAGCGCAAAACTCGATTTCAGATTGCCCACGCCGGGTATCTTCGCCAGAAAATCGACAATGAAGCGTTCCAGCGCCTGCACGTCGGCGACCATCACCCGCAGCATGTAATCCGAATCGCCGGTCATCAGGTAACACTCCATGACTTCGGGCCGTTCGGCGATTGCGCGCTCGAAAGTCTCCAGCGCCTTCTCCACCTGCCGCTCCAGCCTCACCTGGATGAACACCGACACGGTGAGTCCCAGCGCCAGCGCGTCGAGCAGGCTGACGTAACGGCTGATCAACCCCGCCTCCTCCAGCCTTCGCACCCGCGCCAGACAGGGCGAAGGCGACAGATTCACCGCCTTCGCCAGTTCGACGTTGGACAGCCGCGCATCCTCCTGCAGCCGGGCGAGTATTTTCCAGTCTGTTGCATCGAGATTTATTTTCGGCATTTTATGCTTAATAAATAAATTTATACGATATTTTATGCTTATTTAATGCCTGAAAACAAGAACATACAGAACCCTGTTCCGCACGATACCGCGTAGCATCCGGGTCATGCGCGCAGGCCCGCGCGCGGAGGAAGAAAAAACACCATGACCGATTTATCCGAACTTGCTGCTGCGTTCTGGCGTGTGATGCCCGCCGATCCCGATCCGGTGGAGACGCGCGAATGGCTCGACGCCTTTAATTCACTGATTGAATCCAACGGCCGCGAACGCGCCACCTATCTGCTGCGCAAGCTGCTCGATGAAGCGCGGGCGAAACGCGTGCCAATGCCGCCGGTGCTGAATACGCCCTACTGCAATTCCATCGCACTGGCCGAACAGCCGCAGTTCCCCGGCAACCTCGACATCGAAGCCCGCATCTCGGCGCTGGTGCGCTGGAACGCGCTGGCGATGGTGGTGCGCGCCAACCGCGGCGCCGCCGAACTCGGCGGCCATATCGCCACCTATGCCTCGATCGCCGACCTGTTCGAAG
>CBHTVL010000524.1:0-1907 GCA_966096475.1 uncultured Burkholderiales bacterium | reverse complement strand
CGTAAGCCTTCTGGATGCCGTCCCAGTCAAATCCGTTATGACTGACAAACTTGGAATCTTCGGCAGCGATGATCTCGCGCTTTAGATGGCCGGAGATGCGCGTGTAAGGCACCCACTGCTGGCGTAACTGCGCCTTGGGATTTTTGTCCTGCAGGATTTCCAGCCGCGCACGCATGAAGGCGGTGGATTCCGGATTGTTGCCTGCCCAGTACCAGACATGAACCAGGAACCAGAACTGGACTGCTGTCAGCACAATCAGCAGCAGCAGGAAGGTGCGCCAGCTCCAGCGCCACAGTGTTTTCAGCATCGTCAGACTTTAACCCGGGAAATGAAGTGACGTCGTGCCTGTCAGTGATCGCTGCGCAATTGCGCAATGACCGGCGCTGTGTCCGGCCGTACGCCGCGCCAGATAAAAAACGATTCGGCGGCCTGCTCGACCAGCATGCCCAGACCGTCGGCACAACGAATCCCGCGGCTGCGGGCGAAGGCGAGAAACCGGGTTTCAAGCCCGTAAACCATGTCATAGGCGATGGCGCCCGGCGCAAACAGGTTTTCCGGCAGCGGCGGCATTGCACCTTCAAGGCCCGCGGATGTCGCGTTGACGACCAGATCAAATGGCTGCCCGCCTAGATTATCGTAAGGCCGGGCCACGACACCCTGCGGAATCGCTGCGGTGTATTGGTGGAAATGGCGGACCAGCCGCTCCGCCTTGTCCAGCGTACGGTTGGCCACGATCAGCAGATCCGGTTTGCGTTCCAGCAAGGGTTGCAGCACGCCGTAGGACGCACCGCCGGCACCCATCAGCAACACCCGTTTGCCGGTAATGGTCGCGCCGAGATTGCGCTCGAGATCGGCCAGCAGACCTTTACCGTCGGTGTTGTAGCCGATCAGCCGGTTGCCAACGCGTTTGATGGTGTTGACCGCTTCGGCCGACAGGGCGCCGCCCTCGCATTCGTCCACCAGATCCCAGGCTTCGCGCTTGAACGGCACCGTGATATTCAGGCCGTGTCCGCCTTCGTGGAAAAACTGCTGAACCGTGACGGCAAACGCCTCCAGCGGCGCCAACAGGCGGTCATAAGCAATGTCCTGCCCGGTCTGCCGCGCAAAGGCGGCATGGATCAGCGGCGATTTGCTGTGCCCGACGGGGTTGCCGACAACGGCATAACGATCACTCACGCGGTCCTCACTGGCTGACGAACTGGTCCGCCCGCGTGAACGTCCAGGTCCGCGTGATGTGGATGATGTCGGTGTCCTTGGCGATGTCTTCCGGGAACGCCGAATACGGCGCCGCCATCGTGACAATGCGCACCGTCGCCTCGTCGAGCAGCTTGTGGCCCGAGGAGCGGTCGATATTCACGCGCTCCAGGGTACCGTTGGAACGGATCGACACCGTCGCGACCAGCGCACCGTAGACCCGCTGGTCGCGCGCGGCCTGCGGGTAATTCAATTCACCGATGCGTTCGACTTTCTGCCGCCAGTCCTCGACATAACGGGCAAAGCGGTATTCCTGGGCGCGGGCGCCGATGAACTTGCGGCGCGGGCGCTCCTGGTAGGCGTTCCACTCTTTATTGATCTGCGCCTCCAGCCGGGCGATGGCCAGGCTGCGCTGCACGAGGTCCGTGCCATCCACCGCCGGCGCCTGCTCCGGCACCACCTGCGGCGCCGGTTTGGTCGGCGCGCTTTCCACCTGGCTCCTGGTGCCGGCCTTGGTCAGCACCTGCCGCGCCTCGCGCTCCAGTTCAGCCACGCGTTTCTGCGCCACCTGCAATTCGGTGGTTTCCGGATCTGTGGTAATCGCCGGCAGCGGACTCTGCGCGCGCTGTTTGGCATCGGTATTACCGCCGCCGTCGAGGTTGTGCTGTGCCAGCGCGTCGATGAAGCAATTGGCCGTGGAGCCAGTGCCCACC
>CBHTVL010000523.1:0-1910 GCA_966096475.1 uncultured Burkholderiales bacterium | reverse complement strand
AGAAAGTCAGGGTGACACACGAGCAGCCGCCGATAGCGCCCACGCGGTCTGCTGACAAGACTGGAGTCGCCAAGCGCTCCTATTCTGATGGCCAGGTCAGTGTCGGTCTCGACCAGGTCGACATAGTAGGTATAGCCGACATCATTCTTTTTGTTGGGGCCGTGGTAACTGACTTGCATGTCAAAGCCGCCCGCTCTTTTGGCGACGGCCTGTCCGATCGAACCCAATCCGATGATGCCGAGACGTTTCCGGTGAAAGCGGCGCGTCAGAGGCGGCCGTCCTTTCGCCAGCCATTCACCGGATCGTACATACCGTTCAGCCCAGGTGATTTTTCGCGCGGTGGCGAGCATCAGCGTCACCGCCAGATCGGCGACGTCGCCGGTGGTCTCGGTCGGCGTATTCGACAGTTTGATGTTGCGTTCCCGCATTTTTTTCAGATCGAAGCGTTCGTGACCGTTCGACACCAGCGAGATCATTTCGAGATTCGGCAGCGCATCCATGATCTCCGGAACCCAGCTGCTTTCGTTGGTATAAACCGCGCGGACAACAGGCGCCGCTTCACGCAGCAGCTGCGCTTTGTCTTTGGCATCGCGGTAGTTGAATACCGTGAACAGGCTCTCCAGTTCACGGATCACGGGGGCGTAATTGCTGTTGACGAACAACACCGCATTTTTTGTCATGGAGACCTCGGTGGATCGGGTTTTCGGTGCGGAGGGGCAGGGCAAATCCTAACGCATTGAATTTGCATCACCAATCGAAAATTCAGCTGCAAGTCCAGATTTTGGCCGGCTGTGCCGCTGAGAGGTGCGTGCTAACATCAGCAGCACATCCGGCACCAAACTCATACGGTCACCATACTCATCCCATCTTCTTGCGGGAGCCCTGCCCATGAAGCCTTCGATTTTCGCCAGCTGCCTTGCGGTGGCCTTCGCACTGTCCACGACGGCTTCAGCCCAGGACAAGGCCGTGGCCGCTTACCCGGGCAAACCGATCCGCATGATCGTGCCTTTCGCCGCGGGTGGCGGACTCGACATCACTGCGCGGCTGATCGGCCAGAAACTCACCGATAAATGGGGGCAAAGCATTGTTGTTGACACACGTCCCGGCGCTGCAACCATCGTCGGCACTGAAATCGCATCGAAGGCCGTGCCCGACGGTTACACGCTGCTGATGATCACCACGACTTTTGCAATCAATCCCAGCCTCTACGCCAAACTGCCTTATGACCCGCTGAAGGATTTCACGCCGGTCACGCAACTCAATTCGCAGCCCAATATCCTGGTTGTCAGTGCCGGTGCGCCGGTGTCCACGGTGAAAGACCTGATCGCGCTGGCGAAATCCAAACCGGGTGAGCTGACCTTTGCCACGCCGGGTGCGGGCTCCGCGCCGCATCTGTCGGCGGAACTGTTCAAGAAAACCGCCGGCATCGAAATGATTCATGTGCCGTACAAAGGCATCCCGCCGGCGATTACCGATGTCATCGGCGGTCGCGTCACCATGCTGTTCACCACGACGATTTCCGCCGCGCCGCATATCAAGGCCGGCAAGGTGAAGGGCCTCGCACTGACCAGCGCCAAGCGCCTCGACACCATGCCCGGCGTGCCGACCATCGGTGAAACACTGAAGGGTTATCAGGCTGAAGCCTTTCAGGGTCTGATCGCACCGTCGGGCGTGCCGCGCGCCATCATCGAAAAACTCGGCCGGGAAATCGCCGCCATCGTGCAGTCGCCGGACATCGGCAAAACCTTTGAAGCTTCCGGCGCGGTCGCGGTCGGCAGCTCACCGGCCGAATTCGCCACATTCCTGAAGACCGAAACCGTGAAGTGGGGCAAGGTCATCAAGGAAGCCGGCATCAAACTCGAACAGGAATAACCCGGTTGTTTTTATCAACGTCCTGAAAGGAAGACGCC
>CBHTVL010000522.1:0-1911 GCA_966096475.1 uncultured Burkholderiales bacterium | reverse complement strand
AGCCGGCCAGCGTTACTGCGAGTAAAATAATCGAAAAATATTTCATGCAGTTGATTCTGGTTTAAGCCCTGTCTTTTGTGCTGCTCCAAACACGATGACCCCTTCCGATGGCCGGGCGCAAGGTATGGCGCGCCGCGGGTCTGGTATTTTCACTTTACACTATAGAAAAATATCGTTTATAAACAAATACTTATATTATTTACCGGGGAATACACCGGTCGACAGGTAACGGTCGCCGCGATCGCAGGTAATGAATACGATCACCGCATTGCGCACCTTCGCCGAAATCTGCAGCGCCGCCCACAAGGCGCCGCCGGAAGACACACCGGCAAAAATGCCCTCTTCGCGGGCCAGGCGCCGGGTCATTTCCTCGGCATCGCCTTGCTTGATTTCGACAATCTGATCGACCTGCTTCCAGTTGCAGATCTTCGGCAGGTATTCAGGCTGCCATTTGCGGATGGCCGTCAGCCGGCTGGCAACCGACGATCTGCACCTGCGGATTTTTTTCTTTCAGGAAACGCGACACGCCCATGATGGTGCCGGTGGTACCCATGCTCGATACAAAGTGCGTGATCTTGCCGCCGGTGTCGCGCCAGATCTCCGGACCGGTGCCTTCGTAATGCGCCAGCGGATTGTCGGGATTCGAAAACTGGTCGAGCATCACGCCCCGGCCTTCACGCACCATGCGCTCGGCCAGATCGCGCGCGCCCTCCATGCTGACTTCCTTCGGCGTGAGGATCAGTTCGGCACCGTAGGCGCGCATGGTCTGCTGGCGTTCGAGCGACTGGTTCTCCGGCATGATCAGCACCATGCGGTAACCCATGATTGCCGCAGCCATCGCCAGCGCGATGCCGGTATTGCCGCTGGTCGGTTCGATCAGCGTGTCGCCGGGCTTGATCGTGCCGCGTTCCTGCGCGCGACGGATCATCGACAGTGCCGGCCGGTCTTTGACCGAGCCGGCGGGATTGTTGCCCTCGAGCTTGGCGAGAATGACGTTGTCGGTCGCGCCCGGAATGCGCTGCAGGCGAACCAGCGGCGTGTTGCCGACAAAGGCTTCGAGTGAGGGATACATGCTCAGCTCCCGCTGCGCGCCAGCAACTGATGGCAATAACGCGACACGCCCTGCTCCACCGTCAGAAATGGCGCCGTGTAGCCGGCAGCGCGCAATGCCGTCAGATCGGCCTGGGTGTAACTCTGGTATTTGCCTTTGAGGTCGCCGGGAAAGGGCACATAACGCAGCAAGCCCTGCTGCTGCAGTTCATGCAGCGCCAGGGTCGGACGGCCTTCCGCGCTGCGGCAGCTGTTGAGCATGGTGACGGCGACATCGTTGAATGACTGCGCCGCGCCGGTGCCGCAATTGAAGATGCCGGATTTATCCGGGTTCTGCAGGAAAAACAGATTGACCTTGACCACGTCCTCGACGGAAACAAAATCCCGGCGCTGCTCGCCGTTGCCGTAACCGCCGCTGCCTTCAAACAACCGGACATGCGCGTCGGCGTGATACTGGTTGAAAAAATGATAGGCCACCGATGCCATGCGGCCCTTGTGCTGCTCGCGGTCGCCATAGACATTGAAATAACGCAGCCCCACAACCTGCGATCCCGCCACCGGCAAGCGGCGCACCCGCTGGTCGAACAGCAGCTTGGAATAGCCGTAGACGTTCAGCGGACCTTCGCAGACCGGATCTTCGCGGAACTCGGTGCGCGCGCCATAAGTCGCTGCCGATGAGGCATAGATGAACGGCACCTGCTCCGACTGGCAGAAATCCAGCAAGGTGGAGGAATAGGCGTAATTGACGTCCATCACATACTTGCCGTCGCTCGCCGTGGTATCCGAGCAGGCGCCCTGATGGAAAATCGCTTTGATGCCGCGACGGAACTGTCCGGCACGGATGCGCGCAAGGAAGTCATC
>CBHTVL010000521.1:0-1915 GCA_966096475.1 uncultured Burkholderiales bacterium | reverse complement strand
CGCCCGGGCCAGCTCAACTTCTCCAGCTCCGGCCAGGGTGCGCTGGGTCACCTCTCGGGCGCGCTGCTCAATGCCACCGCCGGCATCAAGACCGTACACATCCCTTACAAGGGCGCGGGCCCGTCGATCATCGACCTCGTTGCCGGGCATGTGGAGTTTTCATTCGTCAGCATTCCGGCGATCAGCGGCCATCTGCAGGCGAAGCGCCTGCGCATGATCGCCCAGTGCGGCGAGACACGATTCGTTTCATTCCCCGACGTGCCGACGATGGTCGAATCGGGCGTGAAGGATTTTGTCGTCACCAGCCCCTTCAGCTACTTGGGCCCTGCGGGCATCCCGCAGCCCATCGCCAAACGACTGAACGACGCGCTGCGCACGGCACTCACTGATCCGAAAAACCATCAGTCACTGATCGACAGCGGCGCACAACCGGTGGGCAACGCGCCGGCGGAACATGCGGCGCTGATCAAGGCGGAGATTGCGAAGTGGAAGCGGGTGGCGACGGCGGCGGGGTTGAAGCCGATGTAAGTGGAGGGGCGTCGTAGAACAGTACGGGCCATGTGCAACTGCTCCGGATGTTGCACATGGCGAATTGCACCGGTCCGAAGTGTTACAGTTTGTCGCAGCACCGTGATGCATGGCTTCTGCATTCAAACTATCCGAGGACGACACCATAATGAATAACCATTCCATCCAATACGCCTTCACCGCGCTGTGCCTGCTGGCTGCGGCGCCCGCGATGGCGCAGACCGCCTACCCCGAGCGAGCGCTGCGCCTGATCGTGCCCTTTGCCGCCGGCAGCGCGACCGACTCCTCGGCGCGCATCTTCAGCGCACAGCTCTCCACCCAGCTGGGGCAGCAGATCATTGTCGATAACCGTGCAGGTGCTGGCGGCGCCATCGGCATGCAAGTCCTGGCCAAGTCCGCCCCCGACGGTTACACCATCGCCTACGCCGGGGCCGGGCCGCTCGCCATCAACCGCAGCATGACGGCCAACCTGCCGTATGACGTCGAAAAAGAAGTTCAGGCCATTTCACAGGCGATCACCTCGCCGCTGCTCTTGGCTGTTTCGCCGACCTTGCCGGTCAAAAGCGTCAAGGACATGATCGCGCTGGCCAAAGCGCGCCCCGGTCAGATGTCCTTCGGCTCGGCCGGCACCGGCACCGTTGGCCACCTCGCGGGTGAATATTTCAAGAGCCTGAGCAAGACCGACATCCTGCATGTGCCTTACAAGGGCGGTTCGCAGGCGGCCGTCGACACCATGTCGGGTTTTGTGCAGTTTCTGTTTGACCCGACCAGCAGCCTCGCCCCGCACATCACCAGCGGCCGGCTGCGCGGCCTTGCCGTGACCGGGCCCAAGCGCACCAAGGCCTTTGCCAACCTGCCGACCGTGGCCGAATCCGGTTTGCCCGGCTACGAAGTCACCACCTGGGGCGGCATCATCGGCCCTGCCGGCATGCCGCGGAACATCGTCAATCGCCTCAGCGACGACGTGCAGAAAGCGGCCAAGTCGGCGACGGTGATTGAACGTTTCGCAGCCCTCGGAACGGACCCGCTCGGTTCAACGCCGGAACAGTTCAGCGACTTCATCCGCAAGGAATACCTGAAGTGGGCTGAAGTCATCAAACGCGCGGGACTGAAACAGCTCTAACCCCCCCCGCGCTGTCCGCGTGCAGACTCAGTGCATGGCCACAAAACGGCCCATACGCACCGCGGTCTGCCCGCGATAAAGCCGCTTCGAGGGCATCACCAATACGCAGTTGTCATACGGTGTGTGCACTTCGCGTTCGCCGTCCCAGCCGATCAGCGTGCCTGCCTTCTCGACGACTTCCAGCCCGGTGAAGGCGCGTGCGAACCGGAAAACCTCGGCGGTGATGGTGACCGGATGCGTAACCTCCACCGTTTTTTGCGGCAG
>CBHTVL010000520.1:0-1915 GCA_966096475.1 uncultured Burkholderiales bacterium | reverse complement strand
CCCGCGACAGAGCAGGTAAATGTCATTGCCGCCCAGCCGGTATCGGGCGGCGGTCTCCCCCAGTTTCGGGTCGGGCTCGTAGGCGATGACAAAACCGTCCTGCCAGTCAGCCGGCGGGAACACGAGAGCCGGCTGCGGCAAACGCATGACGTCGATATGCGCCGTCACGGCGAGGCCGCTGGCGCTGACATCCCTCGTGTACAGGGTATGTCCCGCCGTACGCTGCAGGATCGCTGCAGCCGCCCCGGCATAATTGGCGCCGCGGTAACGCTGTTGATACTGCGGAAACGCGATCACCACAAAAATGATCTTGATCGCAACAACCGCCCACATCGCCCGCCATGCATTGCGGCGCAGGCGCTCACCGCCCTGCGCAATCAGCGCGGCACACACCATCGCCGCCAACGGCACAATCGGCAGCAGATAACGGAAATGGCTGTGCGGAGCGAACCAGTACGGCAGAAAACCCAGCAACGCAATCCACGCCGCTGTCAGCGCAACCGTATCGCCACGAAAACCGGTGCGTGCCGCAGCACTGCGCACATACAGATACAGCGCAAAACCGCTGGCCGGCAGCAATCGCACGATCGTTTCCGCCGGATACGACAACAGTTTCAGCAGCCACGCGCCGATACTGGGCGGCACCAGCTTGGCGCCGATCTCGGAACCGTAACGCAGGGCCTGCGTGCTGCCGGACTGCACGCCGTACATCCAGGCCAGTGGCAGCGCCAGTGATCCGGCGGCAACAAGCCAGGTCGCCGGCCGCAGCAATGCAGGGCGTGTATCACGGAAGGCCAGTAACACCAGCCCAGCGCTGCCGACGAAGACATAGGCGGTAATGCCTTTGGTCAGATACGCAGCAAACGCCAGCACGCCGCATGCCGCAAACCAGCGCAGGCGCGATTCGCGTGCGCCGATCCACAATGCGGCGATAGCGGCAAACACCAGAAACCCGAACAACGGATCGCGATAAGCCAGCCAGCCGCGATATAACAACACATCGGCAAAGGTAATGTAGATCACCGCCGCCAGCGCGGCGAATCCGGCGTCACGACCCAGCCGGCGCAGCAGACCATAAACCACAAGACCCGTCGCCAGCGTAGCCATCACCATCACCGCCCGCGCCGCGACGAGGACATGGGTCCAGCCGATCAATGATGCCAGCGGAATCACCAGCCAGTTGGCAAACACGCCGTGCTGCGCATCACCCCCGTACATCCACAGCCGCAGCCAGTCGCCCCGCTGCCACATTTCCAGGGACGTGATGGTGAGAATGCCTTCCTCGCCGACATAATAAAATCCCAGCGTGCCGAGGGAACTCAGCGCGACAAGCAGAAACAGCCATGCCGGCTGACGTGAACTGCGGTTCATGGCCGCAGCAGTCCAGGCACTACACGCCCTTCATGGCGCATGCGGAAATAAAAATCCAGAACACGACGGTGACATTCCGGATAGGCATGGTGTTCATCCAGAAAATCGCCCGCGGTACAGCCGTAACGTTCCGACGCTCCGGCATCAATAATCGTGACGCGGTGCTGCCGCGACCAGTCCGAAAGAATGCTTTTCGTGCGATCCAGACAGGCCTTGTTGGCGGGATCTTCAATCATCGCCTGTTCCATACCGGGAATGATCGGCGGCAGCAGAAACACCATCTCACCGCCCTTCTTTGCAAAGCGCTCGGCAACCGCCCCCAGACGCTGCAGATAGGCGGGGTTCGGTTCGCCTTTGGTTTCACAAAGGTACCTTGAAAATTTTGAACTCGGCGCCGCTGCAGCGCGCGCCAGCATGGCCGAACGTGCCTCGCTCAGCCGTTTCTCGCCGCCGAATGTCCAGCTGCCGTCGTAACGGAAGCCCAGGCAAATACCGCGGTTGATGACATCAAAGTCGCGCGCCGGCGTGCCGTCGGCGCAGGTAT
>CBHTVL010000519.1:0-1920 GCA_966096475.1 uncultured Burkholderiales bacterium | reverse complement strand
TGCGGCACTTCCGGCGTTTCAGCCTGCAGACGATGCCGGGCCAGTGCACGGAAAGGACAGGCCGCCTGATCCTTGAGCAAACCGGTACCGCCGCCGGCGACATGTCCATTGGCGAGTGGCGGCGCCTTTTCATCGGGCAATCGTTCGATATCGCGCAACGCGTGAATCGCCGCGCGAAAATCGGCATAGCCCCGGACTTCAAGTTGCCCGGAATCCACTGCGGCGATCAAGGCGCTGGGGCGCAGTTCACGATCATCCTCCTGCAGCGCGTGACTCAGCACCACTTCATCCGCAGAGACACACCAGCGTGCAGTGATGTCGCGCGCCGCCGCCAGCGCATCGGCCGGTGAGGATTGCGGCAGTCCCGCAGCGCGCTGCACGGCCAGCGGCAGAAAAGGATTGGGACGCTGCGGGGGCGGCCAGTGTTCGTCATCGAGCGCCATCACCCACAGGCTATCGAAAGTCAGTCCTGAAGTTTCGAGCACACCGAGAATCTGGATCGGCACATCGGGCGATTCGGGTTGAAACGGCATGTCCGCCGCCATCCGCCGCAACCGCGACAGCGCTTCCGCATAAGCCATGCGCGGTACGACGCGATCCAGTGCTGCAAATCCGGCGATCACGTCGTGCCAGCGCTTCAGCGTCTGGTATTCCGCAGAATCCAGCGCACGCTCTCCGGGAAATCCGGCTGCAGCCAGCGCTTCCGAAATGGCGCGCGCCCACATCGATGGCGCCTGCGTACCGAACAGGCGGTTTTTGCGGAACTCGGCCAGCGCCGTCAGATGACGCGCCAGTTGCGGACAGTCTGCGCCATGTCTTGCCACCAGATACTGCAGGCGTTCCAGCGTCACCGCCGGCTCGACACGGCGGCGCAGTTCGACATCCAGCCGCGCGCGCGCTGTGAGTTCCGTTTCGGCACCGGCAATAAACGGCGAGCGCAACACGCGGCTGGCGCGCTCGAACTCGGCATCGCGTCCGGCAAGTTCCAGCAGCAACATCGCGGTATTGACCAGCGGATAGTCGGTCAAGGACAGGCCCAGCGAAAGATTAAAGGGCAATACGCGTAACGGCGCACCGGGCAATGCGTAATCCGGCGCCATGGTCGCGCTGAACAGACGCACAACAGCGGCACGGCGCGCCGCAAGATCCGGCACCACAACACCGATACGCCGGTGTCCGGCCTCCATCCGCGTACGCGCCCAGGAAGCCGCCAGACGGATTTCCTGTTCAGCGTCGGTGCAGGGCTGACGCACGACACGGCCGGCATGCGCTGCCGGGCCGGCGAGCAACACCTCGCTGCCCGCCTGCTGCAAAGAGCCGAGAAATTCAGACTGTTGCGGGGTAAAACTGTCGAAGCCGTAGGCCACCAGCGTCTGCGGTCTGCGGATACAGCCATCGCTCATCAGCGGCAGTACACGATCCGCCAGTTCCACCGCATCCATCAAACCGTTGCGCTGCAGGGTCCGTTCATATCGCGGCGCCCAATCCTGAAAGGCTTTGCTGTCCTCGTTCTGCGCGGCGCTGCGCAGTTGCGGTTCCAGCCGCCAGGCGCGGGTGAGTTGCCAGGCCTCATGCGCCAGGCGTGCCGCATCGGCGACGGCGAGCAGTGCTTCACCGGTGGGTGATGCGCGCAGCAGGTGTTCCCAAAGGGCATGCGACTGCGCCTGGGACAACAGCAGCGGCAGCGGCGCAACGTCGGCATATCGCGCGTCATCGCCGGCGCGCTCGAGAAATCCCGACCAGGACAGGATGTCCGCAGATTCCCAGAGGACGCGGCCCTGCGCCATCTGGCGTTCGCCGAATTCGCACTGCAGTACCAGAGACAGGCGCTGATTGGGCGTGACGACGCAATGAGTCCCTGCCGGCGTTTGTGTCAGCCGGTCAAAAACCTCATCGCGGGAAATCGTGGGGAAAGCAGCG
>CBHTVL010000518.1:0-1936 GCA_966096475.1 uncultured Burkholderiales bacterium | reverse complement strand
CCGCGGATAGGTATTGCCGGACAAACCCAGTTGATCAAACTTTTCGCCTTCGCGCGCAAAAGACACACCAATGTCCACCAGCTCCTTCAAGGCAGCCGGCGCACCGTTGACCAGCGTCTGAACCAGGCCGCGATCGTTCAGACGATAGCCGCCGCGGACAATATCCTCGAAATAAGTCTCCGGGGTATCGCGGGCGTCCTTGTGCGCGAGCGGCACATTAAAACCAAAAATGTATTGCGAAGCGCCCCGGGCCCGATAGGCATGTACAACAGAAGCGCCTGATGAGGCAGCTGCGGCGGCGGCGCGGAATCCGGAAACGCCCCCGCCAAGCACCACCACATCCGCCTCAACAACCTCGATATCCATCACCGAATCCGACAAAGGTATTTCCTGACGCTACAACTGGGCCGCAACGTTGGAGTCCTTAACCACTTTTCCCCAGCGGACATATTCATCCCTGACGAACTTCTGGAAAGCTTCCGGCGATGCATGGGTATAGGACTCGACGGCTATACCGTCAAAGCGCTCTTTCACTTCCGGCGACTGTGAGGCCCTGACCAGACCGCCGTGCAGACGCTCCACCGCATTCTGCGGAGTCTTCGCCGGCGCGACCACGGCAAACCAGTTCAGCGACACCATTTTGACGCCCTGTTCAACCACGGTCGGCACATCAGGCAACTGCTTTGCACGCGACTCGCCGGTAACCGCGAGGGCACGCAAACGGCCCTGCTTGATATAAGGGTACGGCGCGGCAATATCCACCAGAACACCGTGAATCTGGCCGCCGAGCGCATCCATTAGCGCCGGGCCACCACCCTTGTAGGCAATGTGTTCAATCCTTGTGCCAGCCAGCGTGTTGAGCAGTTCCAGTGTCAGGTGCTTGAGTCCTCCAGCGCCGGGTGACCCCACATTGAGTTGACCCGGCCTTGCTTTGGCCAGCGCAATCATCTCCTTGAGGTTTCGTGCGGGGACCGACGGATGAACCGAGAGCACCTGATGCGTGACCCCAACCGTGGTCAGCCCGGTAAAGTCATTGAGGGCGTTATACGGATTCTTGGGATAGAGCAGCGGATTCAGGATGAGATTGCTGACGCCAACGAGTCCCAAGGTATAACCATCCGGCGCCGCCTGGGCGACCGCGTCAGTGCCGATCACGGCATTGGCACCGGGACGGTTTTCCACCAGAACCTGCACCTTTAGCAACTCCGCCAGCTTGGGTGCCACTATACGAATCACAATGTCATTGGAGCCGCCGGGGGCGAAACCGACAATGACCCGTATCGGCTTGGCCGGAAACTCCTGCGCGCAAGCCGTGCCGCCAGCCGCCATCAAACAACCTCCGGACAGCAGCACACCCATCACACGCAGGCAACGAACCATGGCTTGCATCACACCCCTCCTTGAATAACCTGACCGGCCGGTCTTTTTGATGCACGAACAATAGCTTTAATCAGCAGTGACATCTACTGAACGACCACGTCGTGGCAAAGCTGCCGGAATGCGGGATGAATGCTTGAAATACTGCTGAAGAAACAGAAAAACCGGACGGCTGATACGGCTTATGAATTCTCAGCGGCAATCGCCGCTTCCGCTTCGGCGATCTTCGCTGTACGACGGCGGCCCAGCATCACATAACCCAGCCCGATGAACAGCGCGAGCGCACCGCCGGCGAGGACCAGCAGGGCTTCGTTGAGCATGTAATTCGATTTATGTGGCGTGCGCGTTGCGCTGTCGATGCGGGTCGTGGTCTGGCCCTGGACTTCCTGCATCACCGGCACGGTCGGCGTTACAGCGGGTTTGGTCGGATCGGTAATGGCCGGCACCGGCTCGGCGGCCGGTTTTTCGGCGACCGGCGGAATAGCAGGTTTCTCAGCGGGTGTTTTTTCAACAGCCGGCTTTTCTGCGGGCGCTTTTTCGACCGCTTTTTCCGCAGGCT
>CBHTVL010000517.1:0-1936 GCA_966096475.1 uncultured Burkholderiales bacterium | reverse complement strand
GTTCTTGAATTGGCGCCGCTGGTGCAACTGGCCGACCGGCTGCCGCTGGACAGCGAACTGCGCAAGGCGCTGGTCGCTTACTCACCGACCGGCGGCGTGCAGGATCTGTCGGTGCGCTGGAGCGGCACGTGGCCGGATCTGAAGACTTATGCGCTGCGCGGCCGTTTCAGTGAACTGTCATTGCAGCCACAGGGCCGGATTCCGGGTTTCTCCGGCTTCAGCGGCAATATCGATGGCAGCGAAAAGGGCGGCATGCTGCAGGTCGCCACGCAGAAGGGCATCGTCAATCTGCCGCAATTGTTCCGCGAGTCTTTGCGCTTCGATACGCTGACCGGTCAGATGGGCTGGACCCGCAATGCGCAGGATCTGGAACTGCGCTTCAGCAATTTTGCCTACGCCAATGCCGATCTGACCGGTACGCTGTTCGGCAGTTATCGCACTGCGGCGGAAGGGCCGGGTATTGCCGATATCACCGGGCATCTGACGCGGGGCGTGGCGCAGCGCGTGGCGGAGTATCTGCCGCTGACGCTGGCGACGGGATCCCGCGAATGGCTGGACCGCGCTTTTTCCGCGGGCAGCTCCAGCGATGTGCGTTTCCGTCTCAAAGGTGATTTGAAGAATTTTCCTTTTGCCGACGAGAAAAGCGGCACTTTCGAGGTGGCGGCAAAAATCAACGACGGTTCGGTGCGCTATGGCGAGAACTGGCCGGGCATCACCGGCATCGACGGCGATCTGCTGTTCCGCGGCCAGCGCATGGACATCAACGTGCGCCAGGCCATGCTCAACAACGTGCGGTTGGCTAAAGTGCGCCTGCAGATTCCCGATCTGATTCACGGCGCAGAGGTGCTCGAAATTGCCGGTGAGGCCGATGGCGCGAGCAGTGATTTTCTCGATTTCATCAATAAGAGCCCCGTCCGCGGCATGATCGACGGATTCACCGACGGCATGCAGGCGCAGGGCCGCGGCCGGCTGGGTCTGAAGCTGACGCTGCCCTTGCGGACCCTGAAGAACACGAAGGTTGCGGGTTCTTACCAATTCATCAACAACCAGCTGGTGCTGCAGCCGGAATTCCCGCCGATGGAGCAGGTCAACGGCCGGCTGGAATTCACCGAGGGATCGGTGCGCGTGCCCAATGCGACAGCACAGTTTCTCGGCGGGCCGCTGACGGTGTCCGCCGGCAGCCAGCGCGATGCCGCGGTAAGTATCCAGTTCCAGGGCAAGGTGAATTCGGATGCCGCCCGCCGTGCCGGTGGCGGCGAGTGGCTGCGTTATATCCGCGGTGCGACCGACTGGCGCGGCTCGTTGACCGTGCGCAACAAACGCACTGATTTTTCAGTGGATTCTTCACTGCAGGGACTTGCAGTCAATCTGCCGGCGCCGTTTGCGAAGACGGCCGCCGAAACCATGCCGCTGCATTTCGAGCGGCGTTTCACCGGTGCGCAGCAGGAACGCATGGTGCTGGGTATCGGCGGTCTGGGCAGCGCGGTCATCCAGCGCCGAACCGAAAACGGCAATACCCGCATTGAGCGCGCCAACGTGCGATTCGGCGAAGGCGCGGCTGCCGAACCGGATCGTTCCGGCATCGTGCTTGCGGGTGCGATCAAGTCCCTTGATCTTGATGGCTGGCTGGCGGTACTGGGTGATGGTGGTCCGGGTCCCGGCGCGACGCTGGCTTCGGCGGATGTGCGCATCGGCGAACTCGAATGGTTCGACCGCCGTTTTGCTGCACTGGCGCTGACCGCAAGCCAGCAGGCCGGCGTGTTGCAATTGAACGTGAAGGGCCGGGATGTCGAGGGTGCGGCAACATGGCGGTCGCAGGGCAAAGGGCGCCTGACGGCACGCCTGCGTCGCCTGACGCTGCCCGCGCGGGATGACACGCCGGCGCAGCCGGCCGCTGCAGTGGCGGCGGTTGATGCAAAACCGCCGGAACTGCCGG
>CBHTVL010000516.1:0-1944 GCA_966096475.1 uncultured Burkholderiales bacterium | reverse complement strand
CGGCAGCAGGTATTTGAACAGACCCGACTGCTCGGTCGAGGTCGTCGAGGCCACCGTGATGAAATTCTGCTGTGCGACCGCCGTGCCCTGAAGCCCCAGCAGGGTAAAAGCGACAATCGCCGCGCTGATGACGTTCCTCCGGCTTAATGCCATGGCAACTCTCCTTTGATGAATGCCGCTGCTTCGGACGAAGCGGGTTCCTTGAAAAACCGGTCGATGGGTGTGTGCTCCATCAACCGGCCGTTGCTGATAAACAGAATCTCGTCCCCGAGACGGCGCGCCTGGCCGAGGTTGTGCGTGGTCATGATGATTTTCGTACCCGACGCATGAATAGCCTGGATGATGCGTTCAATGTCCTGGGTCGAAGCCGGGTCCAGATTGGCCGTCGGTTCATCGAGGAACAGCACATCCGGACCCAGCGCCCAGGCCCGTGCCAGCGCGAGCCGCTGCTGCTCGCCGCCGGACAGTACACGGGCCGGCCGGCCGGCCTGATGCTCCAGCCCCACCACTTCCAGCACATCCATCGCGCGCAGTTCGCTTTCACGACGGGACTTGCCGGCAAGCCGCAAACCGTAAACGACATTGGCCAGCGCCGAACGGCGCAACATGACCGGACGCTGAAACACCATGGCCTGATGACGGCGCACATCGCCATTACGTGCGCCATGCCAGACGATGCGTCCGGAAGTCGGTACCAGCAGCCCGTGACACAGCCGCATCAGTACACTTTTGCCGGCGCCATTGGGGCCGAGAATGATCGTGCGCGGCCCCGCTTCGATTTTCGCGGAAATGCCGTTAATGATCGGTGTGCCACCGGCACTGAACGTCAACTGATTGAGTTCGAGCGGCAGCATCTCAGCCATACCTCCGCTGCGCGATTTCGCGGATCAGCGCTGCGAGTGCATTCAGCGCAATCACCAGCGTGATCAGCACGATGCCCAGTCCCAGTGCCAGCGGCAGATCACCCTTGCTGGTTTCCAGCGCAATGGTCGTGGTCATCACCCGCGTTACGCCATCGATATTGCCGCCGACAATCATTACCGCGCCCACTTCGGCGGCCGCACGGCCGAAACCCGCCAGCAGGATGGTCAACAGCGAAAAGCGCGTATCCCAGATCAGCGTCATTGCCGCGCTCAGGCGCCGCGCGCCGAGCGACCTCAACTGCTCTGAATATTCACGCCAGGCATCTTCGATGGTTTGCCGCGACAGCGCTGCGATGATCGGCACGATCAGCACGGTCTGGGCAATGATCATGGCCTGCGGTGTGAACAGAATGCCGAGACTGCCCAGCGGGCCCGCGCGCGACAGCAACAGATAGATCAGCAGGCCCACCACCACCGGCGGCAGCCCCATCAGCGCATTCAGAAAAACGATTAATACCTGCCGCCCCGGGAAACGCTCGACCGCAATCGCAGCCCCCAGGGGCAAACCGATCAGGGTTGCGATCACCGCCGCGCTCAAGCTGACCTGCAGGCTGAGCAGGACAATGCGCGCCAGCGCCGGATCAAAGCCGACTACCAGCGCCCAAGCCATTCCAAATGCTTCACCCAGACTGGTCATGCAATTCTTAACCTAATAGAAAGGTGGGCCATCATGGTGGATAATGGCCGAATCCTTAATATGTAATATCTTGCAAGTATGAAAATATCGGCACAAATCCGCTGGACTCTGGATTCGGTGGAAATCGAGCCCCGGCTGGTCACTTTGCTCGAATCCATCGCCCGCAACGGCAATCTGCAGGCGGCAGCCAAAAGCGCCGGTCTGTCCTACCGCCATGCCTGGGGCCTGCTGGAAGCCGCGGGCACCGAACTGGGCGACCAGCTGGTGCTCCGGCAACAAGGCCGCGGCACTCAACTGGCCCCGCTGGGCACCAAGCTGCTGGAGGGCATGGTCGACGTCAACGGCTCACTGGCCGCCGGGCTGCGGGAAGGTGAAGCCCGTATG
>CBHTVL010000515.1:0-1951 GCA_966096475.1 uncultured Burkholderiales bacterium | reverse complement strand
AGTTCGGTTTCAGCGGCGACATTTATCCGATCCATCCCGCTGCTGCAGAGATCGACGGTCTGACGGCTTATAAAACGCTTGCCGACACACCCAAGCCGGTGGATTACGCCTACATCGCCGTGTCCGGTGCGCAGATTCCCGGCATGCTCGCGGCCGCAAAAGGTCATGTGCGTTTTGCGCAGGTCATTTCCCGCGGTTTCGGCGAAGTTGATGAAGGCAAGGATCTGCAGGCCGAGCTGGTCAGTGCTGCACAAGCCGGCGGCATGCGTCTGCTCGGTCCGAACTGCCTGGGCATTTATACGCCGCGCGGCCGGGTGACTTTTGCCGAGATCGGGCCGAAGGAAGTCG
Organism: uncultured Burkholderiales bacterium; assembly: GCA_966096475.1. Taxonomy (GTDB): domain Bacteria; phylum Pseudomonadota; class Gammaproteobacteria; order Burkholderiales; family SG8-41. Next base: position 1,603 of record CBHTVL010000515.1, on the reverse strand, counting down.
GCCATGTCGGCATCGTGTCGCAGAGCGGCGGCCTTGGTACTGACATCATCCGACGCGGTCTGGCGCGCGGCCTGAAGTTCTCCGGACTGGTCACCGTCGGTAATTGCGCCGATGTGACGCCGTCGGATCTGCTGGAGTTCTATCTCGCCGATCCGCAGACCAGGGTCATCGGCATGTACATCGAGACGGCCAAAGACGGTCGCCGTCTGTTCGACATCCTGCGCAATGCCAGGGCTTCGAAACCGGTGGTGATTCTGAAGGGCGGGCGCACGCAACAGGGTCTCGCGGCGGCGGCTTCACATACCGGCTCGCTGGCAGGGGATGACCGCGTCTGGGTCGCGCTGGCACGGCAGACCGGTTGCATGCTGGTCGACACGCTGGACCAGTTCGTCGACACGCTGCTGATATTCCAGTCGCTGACGCCGCGTCCGCAACGGCCGACACAAAAAGTCGTGTTGTTCGGCAATGGCGGCGGCACCAGTGTGCTGGCGACCGATTATTACTCGCGACTCGGTCTCGACGTGACGCCGTTTGCGCAGGAAGCGATCGATGCGCTGGCAGCAATGAAACTGCCGCCCGGCACCAGCATCACCAATCCCGTGGATTGCCCGGTGGGCACGTTGCAGCAGGACGACGGCCGTGTTGCTGAAAAAATCCTCGACATCATTTACAGCCAGGGCAAACCCGAGGCGCTGGTGATGCACCTGAACCTGTCGGCTTTTGTCGGCCGCACCAAACCCGAAGTGCTCGATAATCTGGTGGCCGCGGCGATGCGCGTGCAGGAAAAATATCCGGGCCAGTCGCATTTCATTCTGGTGCTGCGTTCCGATGGCGAGCCCGGGCTGGAAGCGCGCAAACGCGAGTTCCGCGACAAGGCGGTGGCGCTGGGCGTGCCGGTTTATGACGAGATGGCCAATGCCGGTCACCCGCTGGCAGCGCTGGCGACATTCGAACGTTTCAGGGCTGCACGCACCTGAACCCCTTCGCATGACTTACAAACACCAGTTTCGCGCCACCGGCTATCCGCTGCGGCTGTACAGCGGCAAGGATGCGCTGGAAAACCTGCCGGCGGAACTGAAGCGTTACAAAGCACAACGCGCGTTTGTCGTCTGCGGCCGCAGCGTGTCGCGCAAGACGGATCTGATCGACCGTATTGCCGGGATTCTCGGCCCGGCCTACGCCGGCCGTTATGACGAAATCGAAAAAGACACCACGCTGGTTTCGGTGCAGGCGGCTGCTGCCGCCGCAAGAGCCGCGAATGCCGACCTGCTGATTGCCGTCGGCTCCGGCAGTGTCATGCAGGGCACGCGTGTGGTGGCGATCCTGCTTGCGGAAAAAGCACCGGTCGACCAGCTGATCACGCAGTATCCGGACAATGCCCCGGCGATCAGTCCCAAACTGCTGGCGCCGAAACTGCCGATCATCAATGTGCTGACGGCAGCGACGACCGCACAGAATCGAGCCGGTTCCGCGGTCAAGGATCCGGCTCGACCCAACCGCATGGAATTTTTTGATCCGAAGACCCGGCCCGCGGCGGTGTTCTGGGATGAGGACGCTCTACTCACCGCGCCGGTGTCGCTGGCGCGCACCACGGGCACTTCGG
>CBHTVL010000514.1:0-1961 GCA_966096475.1 uncultured Burkholderiales bacterium | reverse complement strand
AATATCCCAGCCGGCCGGTGCGCATGCTGGTGCCTTTTGCGACGGGCGGCGGCACCGACATCACCGCACGACTGATCGCCGCCAACGTCACCACGGCCTTCGGCCAGCAGGTGATCGTCGATAACCGTGCCGGCGGCGGCGGTACCATCGGCGCCGAGATGGCGGTGCGTGCAGCGCCCGACGGTTACACGGTGATCATGGTCTCCGGCAGCTACGGCACCAATGCCGCGCTCTACAACCTGCCCTATGATCCGGTGAAGGACATCCAGGCCATCGTGATGATCGGCGACACCGGTTTCGTATTGTCGCTGCACCCGGCAGTGCCGGCCAAATCGGTGCAAGAGCTGATCACTTATGCCAAAGCCAATCCGGGCAAACTGAATTTCGCTTCGACCGGCACCGGCGGCATCACCCACCTCGCGACGGAACTGTTCAACCTGCTCGCCGCGACCAAAATGACGCATATCCCTTACAAGGGTACGGGCCCGGCGATTGCCGACCTGCTCGGCGGCCAGGTGCAGCTGATTTTCGGCGCGATGCCGGCGACCATTCCGCAGGTGAAAGCAGGCAAGCTGCGCGGCCTCGGCGTGACCACCGCAAAACGCATCCCCGCACTGCCCGACACGCCTGCCATCGGCGAGATCGTCAAGGATTACGAAGCGCCGCTGTGGTACGGCATGTGGGGCCCGAAAGGCCTGCCGAAACCGGTCATCACGCGCTGGAATCAGGAAGTGGCGAAGTCGCTGCAGACCGAAGAAATGAAAAAACGTCTCGCCGCCGACGGCGTCGAACCGGCCGGCGGACCGCCCGAACAGTTCCTCGATGCCATCGCCCGCGACGTCGAGAAATGGAAGAAAGTGGTCAAGGCAGCTAATATCAAGGTATCGAGCTGATGGTGAACAGCGGTGTTACGGCTTTTGCAGCACCCGGGCAAGCGTAAAAACCGTTTTAAAACATAAGCTTAATAAAACCGGCGCCTCTGGGGCGCCGGCGTTTTTTTCAACCCGGCATCACACTGGAGAATGCAGCAATCATGAAATTCCGAAGAGTCGTCACCGACACCAACAAAGAAGGCAAGGCCTACATCAAATCCGACGCCGTCATCGACCCGATCCCGATGCGCCCCGGCTTTCACAACATCCCGATGTGGGCGACCAAAAAACTGCCCGCGGAGATGACCACCGAAGATCCGAACACCTGGGAACTGGGCACCAGCCTGGCCGGCGGTTCAGTATTCCGTCTTGCCAAGTACGATCCGGGCGTCGCCAAGCGCTGGCACGTTACCGATTCCGTTGACTACGCGATCTGCCTCGCCGGCGAACTGTGGATGCAGCTGGACGGCGGCGAAGAAGTGCACCTGACGCCGGGCACCGTGATCATCCAGCGCCAGACCATGCACAACTGGGAAAACCGCGGCAAGGAACCCTGCATCATGGCCTACGTGCTGCTCGCCACCGAGGGCGCGAAGACCACCGGCTGGGATCACTGATAGAGACTGCGGCGCGGATACATTCCGCGCCGCGATCCCGTCCGCCATGGCCTACATCGACGAATCCCTCTCCGCAGGCGAAGAAATAGCCAGCCTGTTCGAACAGCACTGGGTCGTTCGCATTCCGATGGTGATCTGGCTGCTCCTCGGCATCACCTTCCCGCTCGCGATCTATGAATACCTGCGGGTGCGTTACACCGAACTCGGCCTGACCAACAAACGCGTGATCTGCAAGACCGGCATCATCAGCCGCCAATCCGAAGAAATGAAACTGACCTCGATCGAAACCGTCGAGATCGATCAGGGCATGCTCGGCCGCATCCTCGGCTACGGCAACATCCATGTCAGCGGCCGCGGCATCAGCGATGTGGTGCTGCGCAGCGTCGAAGACCCGATGGCGGTCAAACGCGCCATCGAAAGCATCAGCAACCCGGCCTCCTGAGGGGCCGCATTCCTACGGAGGTTCAGCATG
>CBHTVL010000513.1:0-1966 GCA_966096475.1 uncultured Burkholderiales bacterium | reverse complement strand
CGCCGGCAGCCCTGTGCCGTCCGTCACGTGGCCGGATTTTCACCGGGCTTTGACCTGCGTCAACTGATTTTGCCGGCAGCCCCATAACATCCTCTGCGGGGGAGGGGGCTCCGCGCACAGCAGCTTGCCGCGTTGCATCCCGCATTCCATGGTCACTACATACCTGGGAGCGGTTCATGTTCAGTGAAAGAGTCGGCAGCCTGATGGAGCGGGAAAACCTGCTCACGGCACCACCGGAAACAACCGTCAGTGCAGCGTCACTGCTGATGGCTGTGCGCAAGGTCGGCGCCATCATGGTGACCCGCAATGGAAAACTCATCGGCATTTTTACCGAACGCGACGTTGTGTTCCGCGTGGTTGCACAGGGCCGCGACGTCAGCAGCACCCTGCTGTCCGAGGTGATGACGCCCAAACCGGTGACCATCGATCCCGGCAAATCCTTCGGCTACGCGCTGATGCTGATGCACAAGAACGGCTTTCGTCATATGCCGGTGACCGAAGACGGCAAACCGGTGGGCATGGTCTCCGCCCGCCATGCGCTCGATCCCGATCTTGAAGAGTTTGCTTCGGAGTCTTCGCGGCGGGAACAGATCCTGCGCGAGATGAAGTCAGCGTAGTAAACCAGCTGCCGCGCTAACCCAGTGCGCGTACGATCAGCGAAATCCCGCTGATCACCAGCAGGCCGCCCATCACCCGGATCACGGTTTCGCGCGACAGGTTGAGGTGCAGGTGGTGGCCTGTCCACACGCCCAGCGCCATTACCGGCAGCAAGGCCGCTGCGGCGACCAGCGCCGCCGGCGAATACAGCCCGGCTGCAATGAACAGTGCAATGCGCGCCAGTGTGGTGAACATGAAAATCACCGGCATGGTGGCGCGGATCTGCGTCGGATCGCCGCCGCGGCCGGCGAGATAGAACACATAAATCGGCCCGCCGATGCCGAATACCGCTGAAGTGGCGCCGCCGAAAGCCCCTATCGGTGCGGCCGCCCAGCGCGGCAGCGGGAAACCCTTGCCGCTGCGCAGGACGTAGGACGCGCCGAACAGCAGCACAAACGCGCCGAGGCTGCCCAGCAGCAGTTCCGGATGCATGCGCACCAGCAGCCAGACGCCGGCGATGATGCCCAGGCCCATGAACGGGATCAGCAGCATCAGTTCGCGCCGCATCAGGTCCGCGCGCAGCCGCAGTCCCATATTGAAGGCGCCGATGCAGTCGAGGATCACAAAAAACGGCACCACGAACTTCAACGGAAACAGGTGGGCCAGCAGCGGCACGGCGATCAGCGTCGAGCCGAAACCGGAGATGCCGAACACGACATAGGCCGCGAACACGATCAGCGGCGCGAAGATCAGGATTTGGGGTTGCAGCAGGTCGGCAATCAGCATCGTGCCGAGTATAACCGGTAGAATTCATGCCGCCGCAGGACGGTCTCCGCCGTTGTCCGGCAAGGCATTTTCAGATCACCGGGACTTCACCGTTTCATGACCCAGCTCATCCTGATCCGCCACGGCGAAACGCTGTGGAACACCGAACGCCGCATGCAGGGCCAGCTCGACAGTCCGCTGACCGAGCGCGGGCTGTGGCAGGCGCAGCAACTCGGCATCCGCCTGAAAACGCAGAATTTCACCACGCTGTATTCCAGCGACCTGCCGCGCGCCGCACGCACTGCCGAACAGATTGCCATCGTCACCGGTCACGACATCCTCACCGATGAGCGCCTGCGCGAACGTCATTTCGGTGTTTTCGAAGGCATGACCCAGAAAGAAATGCAGGCCTGCGATCCGGAAGGTTATGAACGTTTCATGTCGCGCGACCCGCAGTACGCGGTGCCCGGCGGTGAAAGCCCCGCGGTTTTTTTCGCGCGCTGCCGTGCTGCACTGGAAGAACTCGCGCAGCGCCATGCCGATGAAACCATCGCCATCGTTACCCACGGTCTGGTGCTCGATTCCGCCTACCGCGCAGCGACCG
>CBHTVL010000512.1:0-1970 GCA_966096475.1 uncultured Burkholderiales bacterium | reverse complement strand
CAGTAACGCAGCCAGCATCACCGGCGAGACCGCGCCTGCCAACGTCTTGGCAAAAGGCGTGCTGGCGCCAAACCTCACCGCAGCCAGAAAGGCATAGGCAATACCGCTGGGCACGGTCATCGCCGCGATGCACAGCAACTGCTACGGCGTCGGCCTGCGCATTGCGTTGTATTGCGACATGACGGTGGCGAGCAAGGATGCGAAGTTCCAGGTCACCGAAATCGCCCGCGGCATCGACGCCACGCCGTTCTGGATGATGCTGACGCAACGCGGCGCCGGCGTGTTCGCCGATGACGTGTGTTTTACCGGCCGCGTGTGGAATGCCGAGGAAGCGCAGCGCGTGAACCTGCTGACCCGCCTCGCCGAAAACGGCGAGCATATGAAAGTCGCGAAGGAACTCGCTGAACAGGTGCTGAACAATCCCCCGCTCGCGGTGCGCGCGATGGTCGAGGCGCGGCGCTCGGATCTGGAACACATCGAAGCCAAGGCCTACTCAATCCGGCCGCGCACGCTGCATCTGTCGGAAGACTTCCGCGAAAGCGCACTGGCTTTCGTCGAGAAACGCAAGCCGGTCTATAAAGGCCGCTAAGCCGGCCCTTCAAACGACGGCGATAAACCGGGGCGCAAGGCCCCGGCCTCAGGCCGCAGCAGCGGCCGGCACGTGTTTATGCCGCGGCAGCCACAGCGCCAGCGGGATCGACAAAAAGCCGATACACGAAGCGACCCAAATCGCCGAGGTGTAGTTGCCCGAGTGATCGAACAACGCCCCGCCGATCCAGCCGCCGAGCGCCATGCCGGTGCTGCCGCCGATCATCTCGAAGGAGAAGATCGAACTCAGCGGCGCCTTCGGCCCGAACATCTGCCGGTTGATGATCGGGAAACCGACCATCTCGCCGCCGTAACACAGACCGAAAACCACCGAGAAACAGTAGAAGTGCCAGACTTCGTGGGCAAACAGCCGCAGCAGGATCGACAGGCTCTGCCCGAAGATCGCCCCCGACAGAATGGTCCGCCCGCCGAATCGTTCGGTGAGCAATGAAAAGCTGAAGCGGCTGAAAATCGACACGCCGGCAATCGTGCTCAGTACGCCGGCCGCCTGCAGCCCCGGAATGCCGTGGTGGGTGGCCATCGACACGCCGTGCGCCAGAACCACCGCATGGCCCGCACAGCCGAGGTGGTGACAGCCCATCAGCAGCCACACCGGCCTTTGCGCCAGCACGGAACGCAGGCTGATGGCAGGACCTGCGGATTTTTTCTGCTCAGCCGTCTCCTCAACAGCGCCGTAGGCGGTCATGCCCATCTCGGCAGGACTGGTGCGGATGAACCAGGAAAAACACAGCAGGATGACGCCGAAAGTCGTGCCGATCACCATGAACGCCGATTCCCAGCCGCGGTTCTCGATCATCCAGCGGAACAGCGGCGCGAAAATCACCGGGCCCAGGCCCAGTCCGGCCCAGTAAATGCCGAGCGCGAGACCCATTTTCTTGTTGAACCAGCGGGTGATGATTACCGGGATCAGTACCACGAATGCGGCATTGCCCAGTGCGCCGACAAACACGCCGTAGATCACATAGAGATGCCACAGTTCATGAATCATGCCGAGCATGACCGTGCCGCCGGAGATCATCAGCGACGCGCCGAGCATCAGCGTGCGTGCGCTCAAACGGTCGCCGAGCCAGCCGAACACCAGCATCGCCGGCATGCTGCACAGGAAGGCCAGCGAATAGGCAAAGCCGATCTCGCCGCGTTTCCAGCCGAATTTGTCGACCAGCGGATCGACCAGCACGGCGAACGATGCGGAATCGGCGCGGCTGATGATGCTCAGCACGCAGGCTGCGGCCAGAATGATCCAGGCGTGGTGCCAGCCGGTTTTACGGAACCAAGTCATCAACAAAATCTTCTCCTCCGTTGCCCGTCGGGCATGAACTGCTGCAGTTTTTTAAATTCACTTTTAATCGACGACTGAAATC
>CBHTVL010000511.1:0-1972 GCA_966096475.1 uncultured Burkholderiales bacterium | reverse complement strand
CACCGGAAATACCTGTGTCGTTGCCGGCGGCACTTCAACCGGCTGGCGCATCACCACCTGCATGCCGTCAAGCCCGCTGACATTGACACTGAAACGGCGCGGCGCTTCGTCGGTATTGATGAACTGCAGCCGGTAGACGTTTTCGATCATGCCGCCGCCGGCGTCACGCACCATGGCACCGCGATCGCGGATAACATCGACCTTGAGCGGACTGCGCAAAAACAGGCCACCGAAAAAAGCAATGATCACCAGCACCAGCAAGCCGGTGTAAATCAGTACGCGCGGACGCACCACGTGCTTTTTGATTTCCTGATCGGGGTATTTGCCCTTGACCGCGTTTTCAGTCGAATAGCGGATCAGGCCGCGGGCATAACCCATCTTGTCCATGACCTGATCGCAGCCGTCGATGCAGGCCGCACAACCGATGCATTCGTACTGCAGACCGTTGCGGATATCGATGCCGGTCGGACAGACCTGTACGCAGATGTTGCAATCCACGCAGTCACCCAGTCCCGCCACCTTGGGATCAGCCTTGCGGCTGCGCGCGCCGCGCGGGTCGCCGCGCTTCGCGTCATAGGTGATGACCAGCGTATCGGGATCGAACATCACGCTCTGAAAACGCGCGTAGGGGCACATGTACTTGCACACCTGCTCGCAGCCGGCATTGCCGTAAGTGGCAAAGCCGTAGAAAAAAATCCAGAAAGTTTCCCAGGGACCCAGCGTCCATGGGGAAAAAGAAGCCGCGAGCGTCTTGATCGGCGTGAAATAACCGACAAAGGTAAAGCCGGTCCATAAAGCGACGGCAATCCAGATGCCGTGTTTGAGCGCCTTCAACCCGAATTTGCGCGCACCCAGCGAGGACTGGTCAAGACGCATACGCTGCACACGGTCGCCCTCAATCCTGCGCTCGATCCACATGAACATCTCGGTATAGACCGTCTGCGGACAGGCATATCCGCACCACAGCCGCCCTGCCACCGCAGTAAACAGGAACAGCGAGTACGCCGAGATGATCAGCAGCGCCGTCAGGAAAATGAAATCCTGCGGCCAGAACACCAGACCGAAGATGAAGAACTTGCGCGAAACCAGATCGAACAGGACCGCCTGGCGGTCGTTCCAGGTCAGCCAGGGGGAGCAGTAAAAGACCAGCTGGGTAATGATGACCAGCGCAATCCGCCAGCGGGCAAACAACCCGCTGACAGCGCGCGCATAGATCTTCTTGCGGACCTCGTAGAGTGAAGTCTCGACTTCATCAGCAGCCGGCGCCGCCTGAGCGATAGGGTCCGGCGCCCGCATGTTATTTTGCAGCCTGTCCGGACAAGCCCAGAACGTAAGCGGTCAACAGGTGGATTTTGCCTTCGTCAAGAAAATCCTTGTGCGCGGGCATCTGGTTCATCCGTCCCTTGACGATGGTTTCCGTGATGATGGCTTCGGTGCCGCCATGCAGCCAGATGTCATCGGTCAGGTTGGGTGCACCGATCTGCTGGTTGCCCTTGCCGTCGGCGCCGTGGCAGGCCGCACAGATGGCGGCAAACTTCGGCTGGCCGCGCTGGGCGCGCAGGCTGTCATGTGTCCGGCCGGAAAGCGAGAGCACATAATGTGCAACATCGCGAACCTCTTCCGAACCGCCCACTGCGGCACCCATCGGCGGCATCGCGCCGTTGCGCCCGCCGATGATCGTCGTCTTGATCGTCTCCGGAGCGCCGCCATACAGCCAGTCGCCGTCGCGCAGATTGGGATAACCCCTCGAACCGCCGGCATCCGAACCATGGCATTGCGCGCAGTAGTTGAGGAACAGCCGCTGCCCGATTTCACGCGCCGCCGGATCGGCAGCAACCTTGACCAGATCCTGCTTCAGATACTTGTCGATCACCGGGCCGTAGGTCGCCGCAGCCTGCTTCTGTTCGTCCTGGTATTGCCCGATCGAAGTCCAGCCGAGATAACCCTTGTATGAGCCCAGGCCCGGATAAAG
>CBHTVL010000510.1:0-1977 GCA_966096475.1 uncultured Burkholderiales bacterium | reverse complement strand
ATTGAAAGCAGACGGTTTCGACGCCCACACCTGGTCCTATCCGACGATGCGCCAGACGCTGTCGGAAAATGCTGATCATCTGGCGCAGTACTGCACGAGCCTCGGCCTGAAGCGCCTGAACCTCGTCGCGCACAGCATGGGCGGACTGGTGGCGATGAAAATGCTCGAACGCACGCCGGCCATTCAATGCGAGCGGCTGCTGCTGATCGGCACGCCCTACACCGACAGCGCCGCGGCGCGGCGGCTCTCGCAATTTCCCGGCGGCGACTGGCTGCTCGGACGCAGCATCCGCGAATGGCTGGATGAGGCGCGTCCGCAGTTGCGGGCGCGGCAGGCCGGGGTGATCGCCGGCACGCGCGGCATCGGACTCGGCGCCTTGATCGGTGCCGATCTGCCGCAGCCGCATGACGGCGTTGTTGCCGTCGAAGAAACCGCGGTGCCCGGCATCACGGAACGTATCGAGGTGCATGTCGGTCATACCGAAATGCTGTTTTCTTCCGAAGTGGCCCGGCAATGCGGCGCCTTCCTGCGTCACGGACGTTTCGAGCCGGCGGTGTGATGCGTCGCGCCGTGCTGCTGCTCGCCGTGCTCGCGCTTGCCGGCTGCGGCAACCTCGGCTATTACTGGAAATCAGTGGGCGGCCAGCTGGAAATCTGGCAGCGCGAGGCGCCCGTTGAGCGCCTGCTCGCTGATCCCGCGCTGGACCCGAAACTGAAAGCACAGCTGGAGCGCGCACTGCGCATCCGTGAATATGCCAGCCGTGAGCTGGGTCTGCCTGACAACCGCAGTTACCGCGCTTATGCCGATCTGGCGCGGCCCTTTGTGGTTTGGAATGTGTTTGCCGCGCCGGAGTTCTCAACCGAAGCGCGGCAATGGTGTTTTCCCTTTGCCGGCTGTGTCGGTTACCGCGGTTATTTCAGCGAAGCCGAGGCGCGTGCCCAGGCCAAAACACTGGCGGCTGAAGGTTACGATGTGCATGTCGGCGGCGTGCCGGCTTATTCGACCATCGGCTGGTTCGCCGATCCGCTGCTCAATACCTTCATTCATTATCCCGAGCCGGAACTTGCACGTCTGCTGTTCCATGAACTCGCGCATCAGGTTGTTTACGTGAAAGACGACACCGTGTTCAACGAATCCTTCGCCACCGTGGTTGAGCAGGCAGGCGTGGCGCGGTGGATGAACACGCAGGGCAGTGAGGCGGATCGCCTTCAATACGCGAAGCTGCAGCGTTTCCGCGCCGATTTCCGTGAACTGGTGATGCGCACCCGCAGCGATCTCGCGACACTGTATGCCGGTGATGCCCCAGTCGATGAAAAACGCCGGCGCAAGGCGGAAGCGTTTGAGTCCCTGAAACGCGCCTATGCCGCACAACGCCAGGACTGGGGCGGTTTCGCCGGTTATGACCGCTGGTTCGCGCAACCGCTGGGCAATGCGCATCTCGCGGCGGTGTCTTTTTACACGCAGCAGGTGCCGGCTTTTGAGGCCTTACTGAAGCAGCAGGGCAACGATCTGCCGCGGTTTTACGCGGCGGTGCGCGAACTCGCCGCACTGCCGGTGGTCGAGCGTCAGCGGCGGCTGTTGGCCCTGCAATCCCGGCAATGAGCGCATTGTTATAATCCGCATCTGATTTCGAAGGAGATTTCTGCATGAAACTCACCAGCAGCAACTTCGGCGACGGCCAGCCGATTCCGGCCGAATTCGCCTTCTGTGCCCCCGATGCCAGGACCCACTGCACGCTCGGCGCCAACCGCAATCCGCAACTGGCCTGGAGCGATCTGCCCGCCGGCACGAAATCGCTGGCGCTCATCTGCCATGACTATGATGTGCCGTCGCGTGGCGATGACGTGAATCAGGAAGGCAAGACAGTGCCGGCCGATCTGCCCCGCGTGGATTTCTTCCACTGGACGATGGTCGATCTGCCGAAGGAGTTGCAGGCAATCGCCGCAGTGGTGATTGGCGGCGGGAGTTTACGCGGCG
>CBHTVL010000509.1:0-1982 GCA_966096475.1 uncultured Burkholderiales bacterium | reverse complement strand
AAAAGGCGTTGAGTTCCTTGCTGGTAATGGTGTTGACCTCCCATTTCCAGCCGGGCGCGTCGGCGCGGAACACGCGGGTCTGCGGCGTGATGCGCGTGGCGATGGCGCGTACGCGCTTGGTCAGCGCGGCATCGGTGTTAAGCGTGCCTTTTTTGGAGGATTCGGCCTGCAGCTTGTTGTAAGCCTGCGCGGCCATTTTGTTCAATTCATCGGATGACACCAGCAGAAACTGCTGGCGGTCGGCACCGACTGCGCCGCCGGAGGTGGTCGACTGGCAGCTGGCAATAGTGCCCAACGTCGCGATGGACATTGCAACAGCGATGAGTTTGTGGATTGAGCCCATGTTTTTCCGAGATTGCTTTCCGAGTTTGCGTAAGCGGCAGCATTTTACCGCGTCGCTGTGTCAGACTGCGGTCTACGGAGCGGGTTCAACGGCCGGGCCTAGGTCGGCAGTGTGTAATTTTTTTCCCGAAACATTTTCAGGCAGGTATTAACCACAGCGGCGTCATAGGCGGTGCCGCGGCCGCGTTCCAGTTCCTCGAGTGCAATGCCGACACCGCGGGACGGCCGGTAGGGGCGGTGCGAGGCCATGGCTTCAACGACGTCGGCGACCGCCATGATCCGTGATTCGGGCAGGATCTCATCACCTTTGAGGCCCTGTGGATAGCCGCTGCCGTCGATCCGTTCATGGTGCTGGCGGACAATGTCGGCGATGGGCCAGGGAAACTCGATGTCCTTGAGGATTTCGTAGCCGGTCTGCGGGTGCATCCGGATGATCATCATTTCCATCTCGCTGAGCCGGCCCGGCTTGGAAAGGATTTCCGCCGGAACATTGATTTTTCCGAGGTCGTGGACAATGGCGGCCAGCGCAAGACCGTGGATGGTGTTTTCCGGCATTCCCATTTCACGGGCGATATCGACGGCGAGCTGACTGGTGCGTTTCTGGTGCCCGGCGGTATAGGGGTCACGCGTTTCCACCGTGCTGGCAATGGCCCGGATGAAATCCTCCAGACTTTTTTGCAACTTGATCGACTGTTGCTCGTGTTGTGCGGCAATGCGGTCGCGTTCAATCCGCGTGCGCAGGGTTTCAAGACCATAGGCAAGGTCGGAGGCCAGGTTCTCCAGCAGTTTGACTTCCTCGGTGCTGAAGGCATCGGGTTCCGCGGCATAAATCATCAGTGCGCCGAAAACGCCTTTGTTGCCGGCCAGCGGCAAAGCGATGCTCGATTGGTATCCGCGCTGCAAGGCAGCCTCCCGCCAAGGCGCCAGATGGGGATTGGAGAGAAAGTTCTGGTTGATCTGGGTATTGCCGGTGCGTATGGCCGTGCCTGTGGGGCCGCGGCCGAAGGAGGAATTTTCATCCCAGCTGAACTGCCGGTCATCGAGATAACCTTTTTCTGTGCCGTGCAGTGCCACCGGTTTGACGGTCTTGCCGGGATCATCCTCGGCATAACCGATCCACGCCAGCCGGTAATCACCGATTTCGACGATCAGCGCGCAGACTGCCTGCAGCAGATCGGTTTCGGATTGCGAACGGAACATGGCTTCGTTGCAGGCGCCGATGGCGCGCAGCGCACGGTTGGCGTTGTGCAACTCGAATTCCGCCTGCTTGCGTTCGGTGATGTCGTCGTAGACGCCCAGCATGCCGATGGCTTCGCCCCGGTCGTCGCGCAGCGCAACTTTGGAAGTGCGCAGCCACATGATTTTTCCGTCAGCGCCGGTCTGCGGTTCTTCATAATTGAGTTTGGGTTCGGCGGCCTCCATCACCCGACGGTCATCGGCACGATAGAGTTCCGCCTGGTCACGCCAGATCAGATCGAAGTCGCTTTTGCCGATCAGTTCTTTGGGATGCGACAGACCGGCATCACGGGCAAACGCGGTGTTGCAGCCGAGATAACGCGAATCCGCATCCTTCCAGAACACGCGGATGGGGATGTTTTCGACGATCTTCTCCAGCACGTCCCTGGAAGCGGGGATCGCAG
>CBHTVL010000508.1:0-1990 GCA_966096475.1 uncultured Burkholderiales bacterium | reverse complement strand
AACAGCCCCCGGGGTTGGCCGGATGGAGGATTCCGCTCGGGGAATCGTCCGCGTGTTACTGGATTAACTGCTGGAGATTGAACGCCTGCTCACCCAGGCGTAATAAAAAGACCGCGGGAATTCAGGAAAATTCCGCGGTTATGGAATAAAACCTAGTTCTTCTGCTGAACCAATGTGTTTCAGCAGATGAATGCTGCAGAGCAATGCCAGGCGTGCGCGCAAGTCGCTCCATGTGCAGCCGGAACGCGACGTAATGTCCGCGAAAATGTCCGGACGAATGTCTGCAGCGGGGACACAATAACTTATTGATTTTATTGTAATATTTAACCTCACTTCGCTCTCCGAAGCGGCAGGAATGTCTGCTTGAATGTCCGCTTCGTTTCGGGCCGGGCCGTGCCACCTGCTTACGCAGCCCGTGACCGCCCTTGATGCGGGAAATCGCGCCAGGTGCTGCGAACCGGATACCCGTCGCCAAATATCGCAAAATGCGATAATCTCCGGCAATGCGCCTGATCGGCAACAAAGCCTTGCGCGACTTCGCCCGAAAGCACCCCGCCGCGCACGGGCCGCTGCAGGGCTGGCGGCGCATTATCGAGCAGGGCTGGTTTCGCAATTTCGCCGAACTGAAAAAGGCATTCAACGCGGTCGACAAGGCCGGGGATTATTTTGTGTTCAACATCGCAGGCAACCACTTCCGGCTGATTGCAGCCATCCACTTCAACACGCAGACTCTTTACGTTCGCGCAGTGATGACCCACGCCGACTACAACCACTGGAGGCCCTGATGGGCGCCCTCGACATTGATGCTGTGACCAGTCATTACCGGGCCCTTGCGAAGCTGGTGCCGCTCAAGGCCATCACCCGCGACAGCGACTACCGCAAGGCGGTGGCAGCACTCGAAGCCCTGCTCGACGCCGGCGGCGCCGACGAACGCCACCCGCTGGCCGGCCTGGTTGAAGCCCTGGGCAAAATCATCGAAAGTTATGAAGCACGGGCGCACAAGCTGCCGGCATCCACACCGGACGAAGCGCTGGCTTTCCTGATGCAGCAACACGGACTGAAACAAGCCGATCTCACCGATCTGGCGACGCAGAGCACGATCAGCGCCGTGCTCGCCGGAAAACGCGCCATCAGCAAACAACTCGCCACAAAACTCGCAGCGCGTTTCGGGGTGTCGACGGCAGTTTTTATCTGAGCGCAGGCCCGGCACGGCTGGCGTGCCGGAAGGGTTACTGCAGCACGTAACCCTTGCCACCCTCAACAGCGCGCACCCGGCCGATCGCGATCAGCGTGTCGATGATCTGCGGCAGGCGCTTTTTCCACGGGCCGCGGCCCTGGAAGCGCGCGGCGATGGCGTCTTCGCTCAGCGGCGCACGTGCATCGGCCAATGCCTGCGCCACCAGCCGCACCTGCTCCGGCAATTCTTTTGGCCAGGCCACGCGGGTAGCGGGCACCGCGACCACAGCGGTTTCGGTGTCTTCGTCTTCGACGCCGACCAGCGTTGTCTGCTGCGGTTTTTTCTCCGGCACCGCACCCTTGGCCTGAAACTCCGGCCGCAGCCAGCGGATCGTGCCTTTGGCTTCTTCGGCGGCGCGTTCAGCGTTCAAGGCCACCAGACGTTCGAGCAAGGTATCGGTCAGCGCACGCTGCGCGTCTTCGCGCGTCGCCAGACCGGCACTCGCCGGCGCGGCGTTGCCGTTGACCACGTCCTGCAGCGGCGCGAGATCGCTCCAGCCATAAGCGGCCAACACCGCGCGATCAAGTTCGTCGTGCAGGGTTTTCAGTACGGCGACCAGACCCTGCTCGTGGATGATTTTTTCTTTTGCCGTCAGCGCCGCGCCGGATTTGAGTTTTTCCAGCACGTTGTACATGCCGGTCAGCATCAACCCCGCATGTTGTCCTTGCTGGCGCTTACGATGAGCATCAAGTTGCTCAGCTAAATCACGGATTCGAGTCGCGCACTCTATTGTGAGACCCGTATCATCGTCGG
>CBHTVL010000507.1:0-2019 GCA_966096475.1 uncultured Burkholderiales bacterium | reverse complement strand
ACGGTGGCCACAGTGGCGACTTCGCCGCCATCGGCGCCGGCGATCCGGACCGGGTGCACCAGCGATTTCACGCCAACCTGGTTGATGTAGATGTTGCGGCGGTCAGCAATGGCCTGGACATCAGGCAACAGCCATTTTTCGGGGGCATTCATAGAGGCTCCTGTTGAGGAATAAACCGTGGTTTGTCCATGGCCGGCGGCTGACATCAAGCCACACCGGCTGGCGGATTACGCAGTGCACTGATGCGTTGATTGATTGACTTTGTCCAATGTCTGTCCAATAATGTCTTGGTCAAAGATACAGAATCACTGCGAAAATTCCCATTTTCAAACGATAAAACCCAATACTGTCCATGACAAATGAACAATAACCTTGGCACCATAGAGACTACTGCGGCTGCTTGCTACAACATCGCCGCTGTCGAACGCGATACCGGTTTGTCCAAGGACACCCTTCGGGTCTGGGAACGCCGCTACGGCTTCCCGAAACCACTGCGCGACCGCCACGACGAGCGCCTGTATTCGCTGCCGGAACTGGAAAAACTGCGACTGCTGCGGCTGCTGATTGATTACGGCCACCGCCCCGGCAAGATCATCAACCGCAGCGTTTCCGAGCTGACCCAGCTGATTTCCTCGCGCGCCCCGGCACAGGACACACCACCGGAAATCGAAGCAATGATCGAACTGCTGCTGCGTCACGATGTTGAAAATTTCCGCAACGCCTTGATGCAGGCGCTGATGAAACAGGGTCTGCTGCGTTTTGTCACCGAAACCGTCACCGCCCTGAACCACTGGATCGGCGAGGCCTGGCTCTCGGGGCGCGTCGCCATTTTTGATGAGCACCTGTATTCCGAACATGTGCAGAACATCCTGCGCAACGCGATCATTGCCCAACCGGGCCGCGGCTCGGCGCCGCGTGTGCTGCTGACTTCGCTGCCGGGTGAAAAACACCGCATCGGCCTGCTGATGGTCGAAGCCGTGCTCGCGGCCGAAGGCGCCGCCTGCGTCGCGCTCGGTACCGAAACACCGGTCATCGACATCAAGAACGCGGTACCGGCTTATGAAGTCGATATCGTTGCACTCTCTTTCAGCAGTGCGGTGACGCAAAGCGCCGCACTGGCCGGCCTGACCGAACTGCGCAGCCTGCTCCCCGACGGCACCGAAATCTGGGGCGGCGGCGGTGCGCTGGCGCGCGCGCGCAAAGCGCCGGAAGGCATCCTGCTGCTGCGTTCCTTCGACGACATGCGTTACGCCCTGGAGCGCTGGCGCGTCGAACACGCCCGTCGCTGATTTCCATCGAGGCGCCGCAACATGCGCAAATCAGAACTGCCGGTCAAAACCTGTTCAGCCTGCGGCCGCCCCATGACCTGGCGCAAACGCTGGGCCAAAGTCTGGGACGCCGTCAAATACTGCTCCGAACGCTGCCGCCGCAACCGCTGAACCGATGCGTAACCTGATTCTTGTTCTGGGGGATCAGCTCGACCCCGAAAATCCCGCACTGGCGGGAATCGACCCCGCGCGTGACGGCATCGTCATGATCGAGGCGGCCGGTGAATCCACCCATGTCTGGAGCCATCAGGCGCGCATCACGCTGTTCCTGTCGGCGATGCGTCATTACGCGGAGTCTCTGCGTCAGCGCGATCTGCCTTTGCAATACCTGGCCCTCGAAGACGACAAAGAAACATCCCTTGTCGCACGCCTGCGCGAGGTCATCGCGCAAAACCGTCCGCAAAAGCTGATCGTCTGCGAACCCGGCGAATACCGCCTGCAGCAGGACATCGAAACTGTCTGCCGCGAATCCGGCATCAAGCTGGAAATCCGCGACGACATTCATTTCCTGTGCAGCCGCGAGGCATTTGCGGCATGGGCCAAAGGCCGGCGCGAACTGCGCATGGAATTTTTCTACCGTGAAATGCGCCGCCGCCATGAGGTGATGATGGAAGACGGCCAGCCTGCGGGCGGACGCTGGAACTTCGACAGCGACAACCGTGCCGGCTTCGGCAAAACCGGCCCCGGTGCG
>CBHTVL010000506.1:0-2051 GCA_966096475.1 uncultured Burkholderiales bacterium | reverse complement strand
AACCGCATGAGCAATTACTGCGGCAGCTGCCGTTATGACGTCAAGCTCAAAACCGGCCCCAAAGCCTGCCCCTTCAACACGCTGTACTGGAATTTTCTTGACCGCCATGAACAGGCGCTGGCGCGCAATCCGCGCACCGTTCTGATGGCACGCAATGTCTCGCGGCTGAGCACCACAGAACGCGACGCCGTGCGCGCCAGCGCCCGCAACATTCTGGAAACAATTGGATGACCATAATGCAGATGCCCGTCACCCCGACCACGGAAACCGCCATGCAAGCCACCCCGGAATTCATCACCACCGGACAGATGCTGTATCCGGAAATCTTCAAATCGCTGGAACAGATCCGCTGGAGTCTCGCCAATGACGTCCCCTGGGACACATTCGATGGCAGCAAACTCTCGGACGAGCAGGCGATGACCATCAAGATGAACGCCATCACCGAATGGGCGGCATTGCCCGCCACTGAAATGTTCCTGCGCGACCACCAGCATGACAGCGACTTCTCGGCCTTCATGTCGGTGTGGTTCTACGAGGAGCAGAAACACTCGCTGGTGCTGATGGAATATCTGCGCCGCTTCCGTCCGGAACTGGTGCCGACGCAGGAGGAACTGCAGGCCGTGCGCTTCGCCTTCGACCCGGCGCCGCCGCTGGAAACACTGATGCTGCATTTCTGCGGTGAAATCCGCCTCAATCACTGGTACCGCTGCGCGATGGAATGGCATACCGAACCGGTGATCAGGCATATCTACCACCTGATCTCGCGCGATGAGGCCCGCCACGGCGGCGCCTATCTGCAATACATGAAACGCGCGCTGAACAGCGTCGGCGATACCGCGCGCACGGCGTTCGCAAAAGTCGGTGTCTTGATGGCCAGCTCCGGACGCAGCGGCAAACCCCTGCATCCGACCAATCTGCACGTCAACAAGGCGCTGTTCCCCAACGACACCGTGCAAAGCCGCCTGCCCGATCCCGAATGGCTGGAGCGCTGGCTCGATGAGCAGATCCGCTTCGACCGCGACTGGGAGCAGAAAGTCGTCACGGTGATCCTGCGCAACCTGTCGCTGCTGTTCGGCCGCGAGTTCGAATCGGTGAAAGACCTCAACCGCTTCCGCAAGGAAATCCCGGCGGGCTGAGACCCGCCGCACGACAGGGGTTTGTCGGCGGGGGCGCGCCCGCGTAGACTGCGAGCCCATGCACGACACCCCTTCGTTTGAACGGCACATCATTGCGCCGGGCGACATCGCCGCACAGGCCGCGCTGCTGCCGCGCCCGCTGGTCTTCACCAACGGCGTGTTCGACATCCTGCACCGCGGCCACGTCACCTATCTCGCGCAGGCGCGTGCGCTGGGCGCCAGCCTGATCGTCGCCCTGAACAGCGACGCCTCCGCCCGGCGTCTGGGCAAGGGCAGCGACCGCCCGGTCAATACGCTGGCCGATCGCGCCGCGGTTATTGCCGCGCTGGGCTGCGTCGACCGCGTCACCTGGTTTGAAGCCGACACACCGCTGGAACTGATCCTGGCGGTCAAACCCGATGTACTGGTGAAGGGTGGCGACTGGAAAACCGAGGCCATCGTCGGCGCCCGCGAAGTACAGGGCTGGGGCGGCAGCGTGCACTCAATTGCTTTTGCCCATCAGCGCTCGACGACCGCGCTGCTGGAAAAAGTACGGGCTACCGAACCGCGCTGAGCAAGCACTCACTAAGCGTGGGATAATCTATAAATACTTGTTTTTAAAGTATTTTATTTCGCGGCGGCCGGCGGACAATTCACCGCCTTCAATTCGCCCGCCGGAAAATCCTTTTGCAATTCGGTGATCCGGGCGATCACCGCTGCGCTGGGTTCGCGCACAAAAAAGCTCACCTGCTTCAGGAATTTCTCACGCCGCGTGACCATCGCCGAGCGCACGCCGATCTTGCGCAGCCGCTCCATGCCCGCGCGGAAGGCCGATTTGCGCGGGTACCAGAAGAGGCGCGTCCCCGGCCCGGCGACGCCGAGCGCGCCGGTGAGTGCGTTGGGCGCGGTGATCGCCGCGAAGCCGAACGCGTTGTC
>CBHTVL010000505.1:0-2054 GCA_966096475.1 uncultured Burkholderiales bacterium | reverse complement strand
CCAGGCCGGTTTGACCGGTGCGAGTTTTTTGGCGGCAGCGGCGAATTCCGGCATGCCGCTGTTGATCAGCAGTGTGCCCTGATAGACGCGGCCGAGTTCTTCGGCGCCGGCGTGCACATGCACCAGCTTTTGCGCGGGGCAGGGGATGTCGAACAGCGTGTAGTTGGCAGTGGTCCATTCGCCGAGGCGTGCGCCGACCACCAGCATCAGGTCGCAGGCCTTGATGCGTTCGGCCAGTTTCGGGTTGAGGCCGACGGCGACATCGCCGATGTAATGCGGATCACGGTTGTCGATCAGATCCTGACAGCGGAAGGACGCGCACACCGGCAGATTGAAGGCGCGGGCGAAGGCGAGAATGTCTTCACTCGCTTGTTTGTTCCAGCCGCCGCCGCCGACCATCATCAGCGGCTTTTTCGCCTTGCCCAGCAGATCGCGCAGCTTGTGCATGTCGAACTCGCCGGGGTTCGCGGCGACGCGCTGGTAACGCGCGGCCTTTGATGTCGGCGCCATGTCCGTCTGCATGTCTTCGGGCAGTGCCAGCACCACCGGGCCGGGACGGCCCGAGGTCGCGACATGGAAGGCATGGCTGATGTATTCGGCAACGCGGTCGGCGCGGTCAATCTGTGCGACCCATTTGCACATCGGGCCGAACATGCGGCGGAAATCGATTTCCTGGAAGGCTTCGCGTTCAACGACATCGTTGCCGACCTGACCGATGAACAGGATCATCGGCGTCGAATCCTGGAAAGCGGTGTGTACGCCGATCGAAGCGTTGGTGGCGCCCGGTCCGCGCGTGACAAAAGCAATGCCCGGCTGTCCGGTCATTTTGCCGTAGGCGTCGGCCATATTGGTGACGCCGCCTTCCTGGCGGCAGATGATGAATTTGAATTCGTCGCTGCGTTCGTGGATGGCGTCGAGTACGGCCAGATAGGATTCACCGGGAACGCCAAAGCCGAGACTGGCGCCGTGGGTGATCAGTGAATCGACAAGAATTTGTGCGCCGGTCTGCATCAGCGGGCGGGTTGCGGATTTGGCCGTCATGGAGAGCTTCCTGGACTGTTTTTGTAGGAAATGCGGGGAGCGAAAGCCTATCACGTTCACGCCGCTCCCGGCCGTTATACTGCCGGGCAAATACGCACAACAACGGGAATGCGGCGATGCATGAATTCATAAAATGGACTGCCACGGAGGCTGTTGCGAAACTGGCGCGCGGCGATGTTTCGCCGTTGCAACTGCTCGACGCCGCGGAAGCGCGCATCGCCGAAACCAATCCGCAGATCAATGCGATGGTCACGCTGTGTTTTGATCGTGCGCGTGACCGTGCGCGGCAGCTGATGAGCGGCTCGTGCTCCGGTCGCCCGGCCGGTTTTCTGCATGGCCTGCCGGTTGCGGTAAAGGACAACACTGACGTCGAGGGCGTGCGTTGCACCTCGGGTTCGCGCGTGCATGAACAACGCATCGCCCCGGCTTCCGATCCGGTGGTGCAGCGGCTGGAAGCGCAGGGCGCACTCATCGTCGGCAAAACCAATCTTCCGGAATTCGCCGCCGGCGGCAATACTTTCAACGATGTGTTCGGCGCGACACGCAATCCCTGGGATGTGCGGATGAGCGCCAGCGGTTCCTCGGGTGGCAGTGCTGCAGCACTCGCGGCCGGTCAGGTGTGGATGGCCACCGGCAATGATTTCGGCGGCAGCATCCGCACGCCGGCGGCCTTCTGTTCGGTGAGCGGTTTGCGGCCGAGTCCGGGCCGCGTGGCGCGTCTGCAGAAGCAGCCCTTCAATCCGCTGTCTGTGGAAGGGCCGATGGCGCGCACGGTGGCCGATGTGGCCTTGATGTTTGATGTCGAGGCCGGGTTTGATGCACGCGATCCGCTGTCACCGCGTGAACCGCTGCCGTCGTTTGCGCAATGTGCGGCGCGACCCGAACGTCCGCGCCGCGTCGCCGTCAGCGCGGATCTGGGCATCGCGCCGGTGGTCGATCGTGATGTGCGCGCGTCGATTGCCGAGGTCGCCAAAAAAATGGCAACTGATGGCGTGGAAGTCGAGGAGGCGCAT
>CBHTVL010000504.1:0-2065 GCA_966096475.1 uncultured Burkholderiales bacterium | reverse complement strand
AGAACAGCCCTGCGGACCAGACCAGCGACCGCAGCAGCGGCCGGTCATAAAGATCGGCCAGCGTGTAGAGGATTCTGAAACCGACAAAAGCGACGGCCAGCAGGTCAATCGTGCCCTGCCGGCCACCGGCGAGGTGTGCGATGATCACCGCCGCGGCGAACAGCGGAAACGCTTCGAAGGCATTGAGCTGCGCCCAGTAGGCGCGCTGCTGGCGCGGCGGCAATTGATCAACACCGGCCCGCGGCGTCGCATTGTTGTAGCTGCGGCGCCACTTGGACGCCACCGTGGGCCAGTAAGGCAGCAGGCCGGCGACAAGGATCATCCAGTAGGCGGTGGTCATGGGGTGCGCTCCGTAACAGGCTGGTCAGGTGTAAACAGCGGGAATTCAGGCATGTGGCGGCACAAAGTATGCGGAACCAAATACGGGACAATTCAGCCCAAGGAGTGATTATGAGTGAAAAAATCAAAAATACCGATGCCGAATGGAAAGCCAAGCTGACGCCCCAGCAGTTCGAAGTGGCGCGCCGCAAAGGCACCGAGCGGGCCTTTACCGGCGAATACTGGGACAACCATGAAAACGGCGTTTACCGCTGCGTGTGCTGCGGTGCCGAATTGTTTAATTCCGGGGAAAAATTCGAATCAGGCACCGGCTGGCCGAGCTTCTGGCAGCCCGCGGTTGACGCGAATGTCACCACCGAGGAAGACAACGGCTTTTTCATGACCCGCACTGAAGTGCTGTGCAGCCGCTGTGACGCGCATCTGGGCCATGTATTCGAAGACGGCCCGAAACCGACCGGCCTGCGTTACTGCATCAACTCGGCGGCGCTCAAGTTCGAGAAAAAGTGAATCGCGCCACTCGCCGCGCCTTTGATCAGGCGGCCGCAGCCCTGATCGCGGAGTTCGAACGGACCGGACCTTTCCCCGATCAGGAAGTCACACCGCCAGTACTCGCCGAAGTCATAAGGGCGTGTCTGGAAACCTGCCGGCAAGTGGATGCCGGGGAACTGGAACTGTCACTTGAGGAAATTGATGAGCTCGGCAGCAGTGCGCTGGAATGCCTGGCAGACATGGGATTGTGGGCCTGGCAACTGAAGCTCGATGACCATCGTGCAGCGATCGAGGATCTGGCGCTGGACATGGCCCTGTGGATTGCCGCGCAAGGCGGTGAAATCACCGTGCTGGAGCCAGCGGTCAACGCCCTCGCCCGCGAAGCCGATCGGACCCGTGATGCCGCGGCTCTTGAGGCCCTGTTCGCGCGCGCCTGCAGCCTGATCGCACAGGTAGCACCGGCGATCACCGAGAGCAGCGATCTGGCCGATCTGCAGCCCTGGCTGACGCTGCATTTCAACAGCGCGATCATCGCCACGCGGACCCAGCAGCCGGATCTGATGAATGCAGCCTACGATCTGCTGGAAACCCATATTCCGGAGCATTGCCGGGCTTTTTATGCCGAAGGCGTCCGTGAATCGTCAAAACCCGCCTATGGCCCTCATGTCGGCACCATGATGCGGGAGCGCCTTGCCAAATGGACGGCCTGATGACAAGCATGGATAATGGCCGGTCATGAAATTCCTGTTTGATATTTTCCCGGTCATCCTGTTTTTTGCCGCCTTCAAGCTCTACGGCATCTACATTGCGACGACAGTTGCCATCGTGGCCACGGTGCTGCAGATCGCATGGAGCTGGTTCAAGCATCGCAAAGTCGAAAACATGCAATGGATCAGCCTCGCGCTGATTGTCGTTTTTGGCGGGGCCACGCTGCTGTTCAAAGACGAGACCTTCATCAAATGGAAACCGACGGTGCTCTACTGGCTGTTCGCCTCAGTGCTGATCGTCTCCCATTTGTTTTTCAAGAAGAACTTCATCCGCTCGATGATGGAGCAGCAGGTCAGCGCGCCGGACCCGGTCTGGACCAAACTGCTGTTCGGCTGGGTCGGCTTTTTCACGGTGATGGGCGTAATCAATCTGTATGTCGCCTTCAACTATTCGACCGACACCTGGGTCAGTTTCAAGCTCTTCGGTGGAATCGGCCTGATGCTGCTCTTTGTGCTGGGACAGGCCTTTG
>CBHTVL010000503.1:0-2065 GCA_966096475.1 uncultured Burkholderiales bacterium | reverse complement strand
TGATATATTCGGGCGAAGTGTAGCCGGATACCCCAGCCAATGAAAATCGCATTAGTCACCCCTGCAGCAGCGGCCTCACGCTACGGCAATCGCAACACCGCCGTGCGTTGGGCAGAGTTGCTGCGGGAACTGGGGCATCAAGTCAGCATTCAGGAATGCTGGAACGGCCGCAGCGCCGATCTGCTGCTGGCGCTGCATGCGCGGCGCAGCCATGACTCGGTAGTACGTTTCGCCGAACGTTATCCGGAGCGGCCGCTGATTCTGGCCCTTACCGGGACGGACCTCTACCGCGACATCCGCGAAGATGCCAATGCCCAGGAATCGATGGAGCTTGCAACACGGATGATCGTGCTGCAGGACATGGGATTGCGCGAACTGACGCTGCCCTTGCGCCGCAAAACACGGGTGATTTATCAATCCAGTGAATCCGTACCCCGGCAGCCGGTGATCCGCTCCTGTTTCGAGATCGTGGTCAGCGGCCATCTGCGTGCTGAAAAGGATCCGTTTTGCGGCGCCACTGCGCTTTCACATCTGCCCGCCGGGAGCCGCATCCGCATCACGCAAATCGGCGGCGCCCGGGATAAAGCGCTGGCGGGTGAAGCCCGCAGCCGGATGAAACAGGAACCACGCTATGTCTGGCTCGGCGAACTGCAAAGACCGCATGCGCTGGCGACCCTCGCCCGGGGCCGGGCGATGCTGATCAGTTCGCGGATGGAAGGCGGCGCCAACGTCGTCAGCGAAGCCCTGATGGCACGGGTTCCGGTCATCGCCTCCCGCATCCCCGGGAACATCGGCATGCTCGGCACGGACTATGCCGGGTATTACCCGGTCGGCAATGCCCGGGCGCTGGCACGGCTGTTACGCCGCCTTGAAACGGACAGCGATTTCCTGAAGACATTGCGCCGGCAATGCGCCGAACGGCGCAAGCTCATCAGTCGCAGCCAGGAGCGCAAAAAGCTTCGAGCACTCATTACAGAATGCACGAGGAATATTAAATAAGTTATTGTTTTATTTAATATTTAGTGCGGCACGAACCGGTGCAAAACTGCGCCGGTGTTCGGGGGTTGGTCCCAACCTGCGCAAGACTTCCATATGCAAGGCTGTGCCGTAACCCTTGTGCCGGTCAAAGCCGTACTCCGGGTAAGCGGCATGTAAATCTTGCAGCAGCTCGTCCCGGGCGACCTTGGCCAGTATGGAAGCCGCCGAAATGGCCGGCACCGAAGCGTCACCCTGCACGATGGCCCTTGCGGGCATGGAAACCCGCGGCGTATACAAGCCATCCACCAGAATCGCTCCCGGCTGCCGGCTCAGCCCTTCAACGGCACGCTGCATGGCCAGCAGACTGGCCTGCAGGATGTTCAGGCGGTCGATTTCCTCAACACTGGCACTGGCCACAAACCAGCAGGCTGCCTGCGCCTTGATTTCCACCGCCAGCGCATCGCGCCGCTTTGCGGTCAATTTTTTGGAGTCAGCCAGCCCCTGAATCACCGGCGGGTCTTCGAGGATCACGGCGGCGGCAAACACCGGGCCGGCCAGAGGCCCTCTTCCCGCCTCATCAACGCCGCATACCAAGACCGTCATTCAACCCGGCCTGACAGATAGGGGGAGACCGCTTCTGCGGCACGCTGGGCGGCATCCTGACGTAATTCCAGGGCCATTTTGCCGAAACGCTCCTCAATCAAGTTTCTGCGATCGCGATCATTCAGCAATTCAATCACGGCGGCAGACAGCGCCTCCGGGGTCGCTGCATCCTGCAGCAACTCCGGCACCACAAATTCGCCGGCAAGGATGTTGGGCAAACCGACCCACGGCTGGTAGCGACGGCTGTTCATGATCCACCAGCTGAGCCGCGGCATGCGATAGGTAATGACCATGGGCTTTTGCAGCAGAGCCGCCTCCAGCGTTGCCGTACCCGAAGCGACCAGAACAACATCTGCTGCTGCCATGGCGACATGGGCGTGGCCGAACAGCAAGGTGATTTCAAGTTCGCCGCATTCGCGCCGGTACAGGGCCGCCTCGAACAGCTCCCGTGTCTGCCGGTTGACCAGAGGCACCAGCAGGCGCA
>CBHTVL010000502.1:0-2068 GCA_966096475.1 uncultured Burkholderiales bacterium | reverse complement strand
AGCGTGTCACGCGCGTGCGTCCGCCGGCTGACCCCGTCGCCAATGAACCGCTGCAACAGGTGGAGACGCGGAACTTATACGATGTAACCATAAGTTATTGTTTTAAATAACTTAAATTAAAACGGCGCAGATCACTGCGCCGTTTTTTTCGTTTGTCGGGCTTGTTGTCAGTCCTGCCTCATGTGTCCAGCACATAGCGCCCCGGCGCGGCTTCGAGGACGGGGTAATCAGCCGAACCGGGCTGACGCGCCGCGACCATCGGCCCGCATTGCTGCGACAGATACTGTGTCCAGTGCGGCCACCAGCTGCCCTGCACTTCGCTGCACTGGTGTTTCCATTCGTCCGGGCTCTGCGCCTTGCACGGTCCGCTCCAATAGCTGCGCTTCGGCGGGGTTACCGGCGGATTGATGATGCCGAGAATGTGCCCCGAACTCGACAGCGTGTATTGCACAGGTGCCTGCAGTCTGTCGGCAATCTTGAATGTGGCCTTCCAGGGAGCGATGTGATCTTCGACGCAGCCGACGGCATACAGCGGTTGGCGGATGCGACCCAGATCAATGCCGTGGCCTGCCAGCTTCACGCCGTCCTTCTGGATCAGTTTGTTGTGCAGGTAGAACTCGCGCAGGTAAAACGCGTGCATGGCGCGCGGCATGCGCGTGACATCGGCATTCCAGAACAGCACGTCAAAAGCCGGCGGCGTTTCACCGTAGAGATAGTTGTGCACGAAGTAATGCCAGATCAGGCTGTTTGAGCGCAGCAGGCGGAAGGCCCGCGCCATGTCGCGACCCTCAAGAAATCCCTGCTGCGCCATCATCGCGTCCAGCGAGTTGATGGTCTCCTCGTTGAGGAACACTTCAATGCCGCCCGGCCGCGAAAAATCCGTCAACGTGGTCAGCAGTGTCCAGTGCGCGACCGGAACTTTGGTTGCATTCGGGTATTCCGCGTTGTACCAGGCCATCATCGCTGCCAGTGCCGTGCCGCCGATGCAGTAGCCGGCTGCATGCACATGCGAAGTGCCGCAGATTCCGCGCGCGACGTCGATGGCTTCGCGCATGCCCTGCATCAGATAGTCGTCGAATGTGGTTTCCGATTGAGCAGCCGTCGGGTTGCGCCAGCTGACAACAAATACCGTGAAACCCTGTGCAACAAGGTGACGGACGAAACTTTTCTTTTCATTCAGATCAAGAATGTAGAACTTGTTGATCCACGGCGGAAAGATCACGATCGGAATGGCATGTACCTGGCCCGTCGTTGGTGCATACTGGATCAGTTCCATCAGCTCATTGCGGTAGACGACGGCGCCGGGGGTCATCGCCAGGTTTTTACCGACCTGGAAAGCCGAGCGATCCACCATCTGCACATCGCCGGTCCGCAGGTCATCGAGCCATTGCTTCAGGCCATGGCTCAGCGTGGCGCCGCCGGATTCCTGGAATTTCTTCATTGCCACCGGATTGGTGAACAGGTAATTGTTCGGCGCAATGGCATTGAGCCACTGTCGCGCCCAGAACGCCGCATGCCGGCGTTCCTTTGCCGGCGTGTCGGGCGCATCAAACAGCGCCTCCTCCAGCCAATGGGTGTACAGCAGGTAATACTGCTTGATCAGGGAAAACGGCGCCGATTCATTCCACACCGGATCCGAAAACCGTTCATCGTCAGGTTTCGGAATCTGCACCGGTTCCGGCTTCAGTCCGGTTGCCGTTTGCCAGGCATGAAGTTGCAGTGACTGCACATCGCGCGTCAGCTGACTCAGCGCCGCAGCCAGCTGCTCCGGATTCGACAGCCAGCCTTCGCCGGCCTTGCGGAAAGAGGCCCCGATACCGAAGGGATCCATTGCCTGATGGAGTTTCTCAAGCTGTTCTCGCCACAGCGCCGCGCTGCGCTCGATGGCGTCAGAGGGATGCACTGCCGGTTTGCGGGATTTGGCCATGGGAATATCCTACCCCTCCATCGCCGGCGCATGCGGCAGGAGGCCGGATTTCATGACCTAAATCAAAGCCCGGCCCCGGATAGGGCCGGGATGATCTACTTTTTCAGTTTGGCGAAGGCGAGTGCCATCGCGCTCGGCATT
>CBHTVL010000501.1:0-2070 GCA_966096475.1 uncultured Burkholderiales bacterium | reverse complement strand
TTTTTGGCGACATCGCGCGGACGGACTCCGAGCAACCACAAGGTCCCGGCATAGGCCGCCCCGCCGCTGACCACCAGCAGCGCAAGACGAGCCACCCGCTCCAGTCCACCGGAGATCAACCAACCGGCGGAGTCACCGGCCATCACCCACAACACCATGCCCATCACATACACCGCCAATGCGAGCTTCAGCACGAATTCGCCCCAGCCGGGCAGCGGCTGGTAAATCGCGCGCTTGCGCAGGCCGCGCAGCAGCAGTGCCGCGTTAAAGCAGGCGCCGATGCTGATCGACAGCGCCAGTCCGGCATGACGCAGATGCCAGATAAACACCAGGTTGAGTACTTGCGTGAGCACCAGCGTCACCACCGCAATCTTCACCGGCGTACGGATGTCCTGCCGCGCATAAAAACCCGGCGCCAGAACCTTGACCGCAATCAGGCCCACCAGCCCGACCGAATAGGCGACAACCGCATGCCGGGTATTGATGACATCGGTCGCGGTGAATGCACCGTAGTGGAACAGCGTTGTCACCAGCGGCACTGCCAGCACGGCCAGCGCCACCGCGCAGGGCACCGCCAGCATCAACGTCAGGCGCAATCCCCAGTCCAGCAGTTGCGAATATTCTTTGGTCGAACCTTCAGCATGGCGCTTCGACAGGCTCGGCAGCAGGATGGTGCCCAGCGCGACGCCGAGCAGCCCCATCGGAAACTCCATCAGCCGGTCGGCGAAGTACAGCCAGGTCACGCTGCCGGTGATCAGGAAGGACGCAAAGATGTTGTTGATCAGCAGGCTCAGCTGTCCGACCGACACGCCGAACACCGCGGGCGCCATCTGGCGCAACACGCGCCGCACGCCCTCATCACCGAGATCCGGCCGCGGCCGCGGCAACATGCCGATACGCGCCAGGAACGGTAACTGGAAGGCCAACTGCAACACGCCACCGACAAACACTGCCCAGGCCAGTGCCATCACCGGCGGGTTGAACCACGGCGCCGCGATCAGTGCGAAGCCGATGAAGGACAGATTGAGCAGCACCGGCGTAAACGCCGGCACCGCGAAGCGGCTCCAGGTATTGAGAATACCGCCGGCGAGCGCGGTGAGTGCGATGAAAATGATGTACGGGAAAGTGATGCGCAGCAGATCGACGGTCAGCTGGAATTTTTCCGGCGTCGCCGCAAAACCCGGTGCGCTGATCGAAATGATCAGCGGCGCCGCGAGCACGCCGGCGGCAGTGACCAGCAACAGGGCGATGCCGAGCACGCCGGAAACATGGTCAACCAGCAGGCGGGTTGCCGCCTCGCCGCGCCGGTTCTTGTATTCGGCGAGGATGGGTACGAAGGCCTGGGAAAACGCGCCCTCGGCAAAAAGCCGGCGCAGCAGGTTGGGAATTTTGAAGGCAACAAAAAAGGCGTCAGTGGCCAAACCGGCCCCGAAAACCCGCGCAATTGCCGCATCGCGGATAAAACCCAGCACGCGGGAAACCAGCGTCATGCTGCTGACCGTAGCTAAGGCCTTGAGTAAATTCATTTTTCCGGAAAGCGGCGGGTTAAGGGGTGACTAAGGCACAACTTGCGGTCGGAGCGTATTTTCATTATGATTACGCCCTTTTTCCGAACGAAATCCGGAGTTTACATGGCCAATATCGCTTCAGCCAAAAAAGCAGCACGCCAAGCCGTCAAGCGTCGCGCCCTCAACGGTGCCCAGCGCTCTGAACTGCGCACGGCAATCAAGGAAGTGCGCAAGGCAATCGCTGCCGGCGACAAGGCTGCCGCCCGCGTCGTATTCCAGAAGTCTGTCAGCACGATCGACTCGATCGCCGACAAGAAAATCATGCACAAGAACACGGCTGCCCGTCATAAGAGCCGCCTGTCCGCCGCCGTCAAGGCGATGGCCTAAGTTTTTTGTCTCTCCTGTCGCGACTGCGCGGCAGATTCAGGCGGGTTTCGCAGCAGGATCCGGCGAACCGCCTTCGGCAGCATCCTCAGGCCGTCTGGCCTTCCGGCCCGGGCGCATCTTCAGCTGATTGTCGCGGGCAAACTGCAGCAGGAACGAATAGGCCGCAGGGTCGCGC
>CBHTVL010000500.1:0-2071 GCA_966096475.1 uncultured Burkholderiales bacterium | reverse complement strand
TCGCGTTAACCATTGCTTATCGCCCCCGTTCCGGCCGCGTAGGGCCTGCCGCCCGGCCCCAGATTACCCCGCAAGTATTTGTTTTAATTAATAAATTTAAGTGCGCCACCCCGAAACCGTCATGCGGCCCGATCTCACGACCTTAAAACTGTTCCTCGCCGTGGTCGAAGAACACAGCATCGCCAAGGCTGCCGAACGCGAACACATCACCGCGCCGGCAATCAGCAAGCGCATTACCGAACTCGAAACCGCACTGAACGTGCAGCTCTTCGACCGCCATCCCAAGGGCATCCGCCCGACGGCGGCCGGTGAAGCCCTCGCCGCCGATGTGCGCAGCATTTTCGCCATCCTCGACCGCGCTGAAAACAAACTCAGCGAATACGCCGGCGGCGACCGCGGCCGCATCCGCATCCACGCCAATCCCTCGGGGATTTCCGGCGCACTGCCGGTGGCGCTGCGCGAATACCTCGATGCCCATCCGCTGGTCGGCATCCAGCTCGAAGAAAAACACAGCGTCGATGTGGTCCGTGCCGTCACCGAAGGTGAAGCCGACATCGGCATCTGCGCGCCCCATACGCCGGCCGAAGGCCTGACAGTCCAGCCCTATCAAGCCATCCGCCTGGTGCTGATCACACCGCAGGACCATGCCCTGGCCAAACGCAAAACCATATCGCTGGCCGAAGCGGCGGCGCATGATTTTGTCAGCCTGTCCGACACCAGTTCGATCGGCAATCTGGTGCTGCGCGTCGCTGCCGAACAGGGCGTCGCACTGAAACACCGGCTGCAGGTCGACGGATTCGACGGCCTGCGCCGCATGGTCGAAGCCGGACTCGGACTCGCCGTGCTGCCCGAACACTGCGCACTGCCCTACAGCAAAGCAATGGCTTTTCACTGCATCCGCCTCAATGACAGCTGGGCCCGTTACCGGCTGAATATCTGCACCCGTGACCCGAAAACCCTCGGCATGGCGACCCGGCTGCTGCTTGCTCACCTGAAATCCGGCGGAACGGCGCGCTGATGCGGCGCGGCAAAACCGGACTGCGGCAAAGGTTACGGCACGCGCCGCAAGCCCCTCTGGGTATAATGTGCGGCCCTGCGCACTCATTACGCACGCATTGCGCGACCAGAAGCAAGGCATTGACCCGGACCCCGGGATCAATGCGCAATGAAATCAGCGCACTGAAATCAACGTAACAAAGCAATCAAAAACTCAGCATCCAACGAGGAGCAAAACATGATCAACTGGAAATCCATTGCAATGACGCTGCCGCTGGCCCTCGCCGCCGGCACCGCGTCCGCCGCAGCGCCGGCTGCCGACTGGCAGCCGACCAAACCGATCCGCATGCTGGTGGGCTTCGCCCCCGGCGGCGGCACCGACACCACCGCGCGCGCGATGGGCGTGAAACTGGGCGAACGACTCGGCCAGCAGATCATCATCGACAACCGTCCCGGTGCTTCGGGCAACATTGCCACCGAAATCACCGCCAACTCCCAACCCGACGGCTACACCATGCTGATGGGCACCATCGCCTCGCTGGCGATCAATCCCGCGCTCTACAAAAAACTGCCCTTTGATCCGCTGAAGGACGTGCTGCCCGTATCGCAGGCCGTCGATTCGACCAACATTCTGGTCGTACATCCTTCGGTCGCCGCGAAAAACGTCACCGAACTGATCGCCCTCGCCAAATCGAAATCGCTCAACGGCGGTTCTTCGGGCGTCGGCGGCGCCGGCCACCTCGCGCTGGAACTGTTCAACCTGCAGGCCGGCACCAAGATCGTGCACATCGCCTACAAAGGCGGCGGCCCGGCCATCGTTGACCTGCTCTCCGGCAACATCAACCTGATTTTCGCGACGGCTGCGAGCGCTGTGCCGCACATCCAGACCAACCGCATCCGCGC
Source organism: uncultured Burkholderiales bacterium (assembly GCA_966096475.1). Classification (GTDB taxonomy): domain Bacteria; phylum Pseudomonadota; class Gammaproteobacteria; order Burkholderiales; family SG8-41. The sequence continues at coordinate 172 of CBHTVL010000500.1, read as the reverse complement.
GCTGGCAGTGACCACGATCAAACGCTCCGCACTGGTACCCAACCTGCCGACCATCGCCGAATCCGGCGTCAAGGGTTTTGATGCCAACAACTGGTACGGCGTACTGGTCCCGGCGAAAACCCCGCGTCCGATCATCAACCGCCTGAACAAAGAAATTGTTGCCGTGCTGAAC
>CBHTVL010000499.1:0-2084 GCA_966096475.1 uncultured Burkholderiales bacterium | reverse complement strand
CATCGCTGGTCGAAGCCTTGCTTGATGCGGTCGAATACGCCGCCACCGACGGCACCCGGCTGCTGATCCTTGAAGGCGCCGGCCCACATTTCTGCGCCGGCTTCGATTTCACCGATGTGCAGGCACAAAGCGAAGGCGATCTGGTGCTGCGCTTCATCCGCATCGAAACCCTGCTGCAGGCGATCTACCACGCGCCATTTGAAACGCTGGCACTGGCCCATGGCCGCGTCTTCGGCGCCGGCGCCGACATCGTCGCCAGTTGCAGCCAGCGCATCGCCGCACCTGACACCACCTTCCGCATGCCCGGACTGCGCTTCGGCGTGGTGCTCGGCACCCGTCGCCTGATGCATCGCGTCGGCGCCGACCGTGCCCGGGAAATCCTGTCGACTTCGCGCAGCTTCGGCAGCGACGAAGCGCTCGCCTGCGCTTTTCTCACCAGTGTTGTGCCGCAAGCCGAATGGCCCGCGATCATCACCGGCGCGCAGTCCGCCGCCGAAGCGCTCGCGCCTGCCGCAGCCGCCGCGCTGCGACGTCGCACGGTCACCGACAGCCGCGCCGAAGACATGATGGAACTGGCCCGCTCGGTAAGCACGCCGGGTCTCAAAGAACGCATCCGCAGATATCGTGAAACCAGTAAATAGAAAATCAGGAAAACCATGAGCAAACTGCCCGCAACCATGCAAGCCGTCGAAATCTCCGCACCCGGCGGCCCTGAAGTGCTGAAACCCGTCGAACGCCCTTTGCCGACGCTGAAGGCCCATGAAGTGCTGATCAAGGTCAAAGCCACCGGCATCAATGGTCCGGACATCATGCAGCGCAAAGGACTGTATCCCGCGCCTGCCGGCGCTTCGGATCTACCCGGCCTGGAAGTATCGGGAGAAATCGTCGCCAAGGGCGCCTCCGCCGCGCGAGGCTCAGTCGGTGATCAGGTCGTCGCACTGACCAACGGCGGCGGTTATGCCGAATATGTCGCCGTCGACGCCGAACACTGCATGCCCGTACCCAAAGGCATCAGCCTCCTTGATGCCGCAGGACTGCCCGAAACCTTCTTTACGGTGTGGAGCAATGTCTTTATCGGCGCCGGACTCAAGGCGGGCGAGACCTTCCTGGTCCATGGCGGCGCCGGCGGCATCGGCACCACCTGCATCCAGCTCGGCAAAGCCTTCGGCGCCAAGGTCATCGCCACCGACAGCCCGGCGGAACGCTGCCGGATCTGCAGCGACCTCGGTGCGGATCGTGTTGTGGATTACCGGGCTGAAGATTTTGTCGAAGCCGTGCGCAGCGAAGGCGGTGCCAACGTGATCCTCGACATCGTCGGCGGCGCCAACATCGAGAAAAACTTCAAGGCCGCCAGCCACGACGCGCGCATCATCCAGCTCGCATTTGCCACCGGCTCCAAAGTGGAAATCAACCTGATGCCGGTAATGCTGAAACGGCTGACCTACACCGGCTCGACGCTGCGCACCCGTCCGGATGCCTACAAGGCGCGCATCGCCCGTGAACTGGAAGCGCAGGTTTGGCCGAAGATTGCCGAAGGCAAGATCCGCGTGGTGACCCACAAGGCACTGCCGCTGGCCGAGGCGGCGCAAGCCCACGCACTGATGGAATCCAGCGGACACACCGGCAAGATCCTGCTGCAGGTTTCCTGAGCCCGGCCGTCTTGATGATCCGGGCATCACGACACCCGGCTCGAATGCCGAGCCGCATCAGGCGCGCGGAGAATTGCTGATGTCGACATGATTCCCCGCATCAGGATCGCAGCGGAGATGAAAACGGCCACGGGCGCAATTTCATCGCTCATGCCTATGTTTTTGACGTATCAGGTATAGTTAGAACAGTTTTTCAGGCGCGCGCAACGCCGGCTGCAGTCCTGCACGCGTCGCGGCAAATATTGGCGACGACGGTACATACCGCTCCCGCCAATCCAATAAACCGTCCAATCAATCACGGTGTTAATGCCATGCACCCGCAAACGGTCTACGCCAAAACCTCCAAAGGCGTTCTTGAAATCAAGAACAAGACGGTCAAACTGGACCGTGACAGCAGCAACATCTTCCTGTCGGTTGACGGCAAATCGACCGTGG
>CBHTVL010000498.1:0-2088 GCA_966096475.1 uncultured Burkholderiales bacterium | reverse complement strand
ATCTCGCGCGACTCAATGCTGTCGACACCACGAAGCTGTCGTTCGCGACGCGGATGACGTACAGCGTGTCGGCGCTGAAATCCGCAGGGCGGTTCAGCGACGCCGGGTCGTAGCGGTATTCAATCGGGCAACTGCGGCCGGGCGTCATCGTTTGCCGCTCAGGGCCTGCCACGCGACCGGCAGCAGGAAGCCGGTAATGCACAGGCCGAGCCCGTAGAAGTTGACGCCGAGCAGCAGCGCATATTTGCCGTCGCCGATGGCCCAGGAGGGCGGGATCATGCCGGTGGCGAGCAGGACGCCGAGCACGATGCCGGGCCAGAACGCGAGATGAAAACTCCAGGGCGAATGGCGGACCAGCGGCGCCAGCAGGAATATCGGCGCGAGTCCCATCACCATCGTGCCGCTGATCGTGGTCGCCTTGAGAATGTCAGTGCCGGCGATCATCGGAATATTGCCGAGCAGCGCGAACACGATCATGGTCCACATGCCCACGACCATCGCACGCGGCCCCGGTTTGCGGCCGGCGAGCATCGGCAATTCCTGACCGATCGACTTGGCGACCGAGGCAAAGGTCGAGTCCAGCGTCGAACCCGCGGCCATGATCATCACTACCGTCATCAGCAGATAAGGAAAAACACCGAAGGCCTGTGCCACGGCGCCGGGCATGTTGTCACCGGAGGGCAATCCTTCCAGCTTGGCATGCACGCCGACCAGACTGAAGGCGAAAATACAGATGAAGCCGAGAACACCGGCGGTGATCATCGCGCGCAGCATGGTTTTTTCGCGGGTGATGAAACCGCGATCGGTCAGCACCGGATCATGGAAGGGGTAGGACAGCACCTGCAGCAGCGCAACCAGAATCAGATCAACACCCGCGTTCATGCGGAAGTCACCAACGGCGAGAAGCGTGCCGAGTCCGTGCTGCGGCAATACCAGGAACAGCACCGCGCCGAGTGCGACGATGAACAGCACAGTCTGGATGACATCGGTGACGATGGAGCTGCGCAGTCCGCCTTTCAGTGCATAGGCCAGCGTCGCTGCGGTGAACAGCAGCGCGGAACTGATGAAGGTCCATGAGCCGGCCTGTCCGTAGTACGCGCCAACTACGGCAGTATTGCTCCACACCTCGTTATACAAGCGGATCAGGATCGCCAGCGTGAAGGCGAGCGCGGCCAGCCGGCCGTAACGCGCGATCAGGAAAGGCACCATTCCCGTTGCACCGTGGCGCGTGCGCAACCAGTAAATCACCATGCCGGCCACCGGAATCGACAGCCAGTAGGTGGCATAGGCAAGGCCGCCGACGACACCCCATGCCGCACCGAGATTGGCGGCGTTGGTTACCGACTTGGCGAAGATCCAGCTGATGAAAATGCTGCACATCAGTGCCCACTCGGTCGCCGGCCGTCCGTTGTCGTCGCTGCCGGTGAAAAAACTCGCGGCGGTGCGCGAGCGCGGCGTGATGGCGTACATCGCGCCGCCGTAAAACAGCAGGAAACCCCAGAAATAAATGGCGAATGCCGGCTCGATCATTTCAACTATTGCCCAGCGCGCCGCCGCAGCTTGATCCCTGACCCGCGGTGCAGCCGTAGCAGTGGTCTTTGACGACAATGGGATTGCGTTCGAGATCGGCGACGAGCAGTTCGCGCAGATGGCTGCGTGCGCGGCCTTTCCAGGCCAGCGGCAGTTCCAGCATCTGGTTGAAATCGCAGTCGTAGACATAACCTTGCCAGTCCACCGACAGCAGCGTCCGGCACATCACGGTGTCGAGGTTTTCCGGACGGTAGGCGTCCTTCAGCAGTTTCATGTACGGATCGAACTGGCCCTTCGACACCAGCGTGCTGCCGAAACGCTGGATCGGCATATTGGCCAATGCATACAGTTCGTTGAATACCACGCCATAACCGTCGAGCAGTCGCTGCTGGTAATCGCGCTGCAGGCCTTCCTGTCCGGGCGGCAGCACGGGGCCCTGCGGGTTGTAAACCAGATTCAGTTTCAGCGGCGAACACGGCTGTGCATAACCGAGGCTATTCAATTTCTGCAGCGCGCGGATGCTGGTTTCGAAGACGCCCTTGCCGCGCTGCCGGTCGA
>CBHTVL010000497.1:0-2094 GCA_966096475.1 uncultured Burkholderiales bacterium | reverse complement strand
AGGCTTCGGCAAAACCCGGCTGGTTTTTCAGTTCCGGCACCTGGTTGGCCCACAGGCGGGCGATGGTCGGTGTGACCATATAACCGTCGCTGGCGTATTTGATCGCCGGTTCGAACAGGTCGGCGAAAGGCAGCTTGCCGAACTTCTGTGACATTTCCGCCCAGGCCGCCACGCAGCCCGGCACGGTGACTGAATCCCAGCCGCGCTGCGGCATCGCCTGCGCACCTTTGAAGCGATCCGGGGTCCAGCCCGCCGGCGAACGGCCGGAGGCATTGAGGCCGTGCAGTTTTTTGCCGTCCCAGAGGATGCAGAAGGCGTCGCTGCCGATGCCGTTGCTGGTCGGTTCCAGTACGGTCAGTGAAATCGCGGTGGCCAGGATCGCGTCAACGGCGTTGCCGCCCTTGAGCAGCATTCGCAGGCCGGCTTGTGCGGCGAGCGGTTGTGACGTGGCGACGGCATTGCGTGCCAGTACGGGCATGCGCTGCGAGGTATAGGGGAACTGGAAGTCGAGTGTGGTCATGATGGATTCGGAAAAAAGAAAACGGGGCGCTAAGCCCCGAATTCTAACCTACGTGCTGTGCTGCGGCAGTGTTACTGCATTTCAATGCGCGCATCGCGTACGACCTTGATCCATTTCTGGATTTCGGCGCGGTTGAATTTGTCATGCGCTTCGGGCGAGGTGCCGGTCGGTTCGGCGCCCTGTTCCAGCAGCGTCTTGCTGACCTTGGGGTCCTTCAGCGCCTGCGCCATGGCGGCATTGACGCGGTCGGCGATCGGTTTCGGCAGATTGGCGGGGCCGAACATGGCAAAACCGCTGGACACGATGAAATCCTTGTAGCCCTGTTCCAGCATGGTCGGCACATTGGGCGCCGCGGGTGAACGTTTTTCGCCGGTCTGCGCAATCATCCGCATGCGGTTGGAAGCGACATAGGGAACGGCGGCCGGCATGCTCGGGAACTGCATCTGGATATGGCCGCCGACCAGATCGACCATCGACGGGCCGGTACCTTTGTAGTGGACAGCGGTGAGTTTGATGCCGGTGGTCGAGATCAGCAGTTCCGCGGCGAGGTGGCCGACGGTGCCGATGCCCGAGGTCGAGTAAAAGATGTCATTGGGTCGTGCTTTGGCCAGCGCGACGAATTCCTTGACGGTTTTCGGCGGCAGCGAGGGATGGAGCACAAAGGCCGTGGGCACATCGGCAACCACGCCCAGCGGCGTGAAATCCTTGATCGAATCGTAGGGCAGTTTTTTGACCATCGCCGGATTGATGGTGTGCGCGGCGGATGCCAGCAGCAGGGTGTAACCGTCGGGCGCGGCGCGCATGACGGCCTCGGTGCCGATGATGCTGCCGGCGCCGCCGCGGTTGTCGATGATGATCTGCTGACCGATGATTTCCGCCATTTTCGGGATGAAGATGCGGCCGATGATGTCGGTGTTGCCGCCCGCAGCGAAGGGAATCACCATGCGGATGGTTCTCGCAGGGTAGTTCTGCGCCAGTGCCGTGCAGTTTGCGGCGATGAGTGCGATGGCTGCGGCGATCCGCAATCGGTTCAGTTTCATCAGGTTCTCCTCGGTGTCGCTGCTTGCCGGAAGGCCGCAGGCGGTTAGTTGATCTGCGCGCAGTTTACCAAGTCCGGCGCCGGTCGCGCAGCCGTTTGCGCAAGGTCCAATCCGTGGCAATTCACGGGGCCGGACCGGCGCTGCGGGGTAGAATCCGGAGATTGCAGCCGCCCGTCCGCGGCAATTTCCGGAGATCGAGAATGAGCGCCAAACGCATGACCATCATGGGCACCCGGCACGTGGTTGCTGCCGGCCATTACCTGGCCGCCCACGCGGCCTTTGAAATCCTCGAGGCGGGCGGCAATGCCATCGACGCCGGCGTCGCCGCCGGTCTGGCCATCGGCGTGCTGCAGACCGAGAAGGTCAATATCGGCGGCGTCGCGCCGCAGATCATTTTTACGGCAAAAGACCGCAAGGTGCATTCCATCGACGGCCTCGGCGTCTGGCCGCAGTCGATCACGCCCGATTACTTCCTGAAAAAACACGGCGGCAAGATTCCGCCGGGTATCGAGCGTTGCGTGGTGCCGGCCGCGC
>CBHTVL010000496.1:0-2100 GCA_966096475.1 uncultured Burkholderiales bacterium | reverse complement strand
TGGGGATCGGTATAGGTGCAGAGATCGCCGCCATGGATCCGCGTCACGCCGGCACGGCGCAGGGCGTCGCGCGCCAGTGCCGGCAGGTCGCAAAGCCATTTGCCGGGTTTGTGCGGACGGAAAGCGGCGCGGCGTTCCGGTGCGATCGCGCAGAAGGCTTCCAGCACATCATCTCCGACTTCGAAAGCGGCCGGTCCGATGCCGGGGCCGATCCAGGCCATCAGATCGGCTGGGGCGGCCGGCAGGCGTGCGATGGTGTTGGCGATCACGCCGCCGGCGAGTCCGCGCCAGCCGGCATGGGCGGCGCCGACGCAAGTACCCGCGGTATCCGTCAGCAGAACCGGCAGGCAATCGGCAATCATGATCGCGCAGACGGTACCCGGCAGTCGCGCAACACTGGCGTCAGCCGGCGGCACATCGGTCAATTGATCGGCATCGACCACCGTGCTGCCGTGTACCTGTGCCAGCCAACGCGGCGCTTGCGGCAGTAACTGCTGCAGCCGCGCGCGGTTTTCAGCAACTGCCGCGGGATCATCATCCGTGCGCAGTCCGAGATTGAGGCTGGCATAGGGGCCGCTGCTGACGCCGCCGGCGCGGGTAGTGACCAGCGCGTGAACATGGGCGGGGGCCGGCCAGTCGGGAACAATGCAGTCGGTATGGATGTCCATGTTCAGGATTCGCGCAGTTCGGCAATCAGCTGCCGCATGTCCTCGGGCAGCGGCGCATGCCATTGCACGGTTTCGCCGGAATCCGGATGTTGCAGCGCCAGTTTTTCGGCGTGCAGGGCCTGACGATCGATGTGAGGCAATTTGGGCGGGTTGCGCGGGCCGTAGACCGGATCGCCCCAGATCGGATAACCGAGTTTCTGCAGGTGCACGCGGATCTGGTGGGTGCGTCCGGTTTCGAGCTTGCAGGACAGAACGGTGGAGCGCGTCAGATGTTCGATGATGGCGTAATGGGTCACTGCGGGCTTGCCGGTACGCACCACAGCCATGCGTGTGCGGCTGCGCGGGTCACGGCCGATCGCACCGTCGATGCGGCCCGGGCGTTTGACGATGCCATGAACCACCGCGCGGTATTCGCGCGACACCGTGCGCGCCTGCAACTGGCGCACGAGGTCGGTCTGCGCCGTCAGGGTTTTGGCGATGACCAGCAGGCCGCTGGTGTCTTTATCGAGGCGGTGCACGATGCCGGCGCGCGGTACGGTGGCGAGTTGCGGAGCATGGGCGAGCAGTGCGTTGAGCAGCGTGCCCTGCCAGTTGCCGCTGCCGGGATGGACGACCAGCCCGGCCGGCTTGTTGATGACGATCAGCGTGTCGTCCTCATGGACGATGTTGAGCGGGATGTTTTCCGGACGGAATGCGGTTTCCTCCGGCGACAGCGCCGGTGCGACGATGATTGTTTCGCCGCCATGCAGCTTGTCGCGGGGTGCCGGGCTGCGGCCGTCCACGGTGACCCGGCCTTCCTTGACCCAGACGGTCAGCCGGGCGCGGGAATACTGCGGCATCAGCTGTGCCAGCGCCTGGTCGAGCCGCAGGCCGGCACATTCCGGCGGGACCGCAAGAGTTTGCGGGGCCGGGGCTGTTAATTGGGTATAATTTTCGGATGACAAATCAAGTCTCTTCAATGCGTCGCATTCTAACGGTATTCATCGTGGTTGCCGCCGGGCTGTTGTCCGGCTGCGGCATCTTCAGCGGCAAGGAGGTCGACGAAACCCGCGGCTGGACCGCGCAAAAGCTCTATGCCGAGGCGCGTCAGGAACTGTCGGACCGCAACTGGCAGAACGCGATCAAGCATTATGAGCGCATCGAGTCGCGTTATCCCTTCGGCCGTTTTGCCCAGCAGGCGATGATCGAGGTCGCCTACGCGCACTGGAAAAACGAGGATATCGCTTCGGCGCTGGCGTCGATCGACCGCTTCGTCAAGCTGCATCCGAACCACCCCAGCGTCGATTACATGTATTACCTGCGCGGCCTGATCAACTTCAATGATGATCTCGGCCTGCTGGGTTTTTTCAGCGGGCAGGATCTGTCGGAGCGCGATCCCAAAGCGGCGGCTGATGCGTTTTCGGCATTCAAGGAGATGGTGACGCGTTTTCCG
>CBHTVL010000495.1:0-2100 GCA_966096475.1 uncultured Burkholderiales bacterium | reverse complement strand
AATGACAATGCGGCCGTCGCCGGAACCGAGATCGATGACAAAATCACGGCTGCTGACGCCGGCCACCTGCAGCATTTCCTCAACCACGCGCTGCGGCGTCGGCACATAAGGTCCGCCGCTCAACGGCACGTCCGCAGCCTGCGCCGTCACTGAAAAAGTGACGGCCACAAACAGGGATGTACTCCATAGCCGCTTTAAAATTACTTTTAAATCAAACACTTACAATCAATCCACGGTCTCATCCAGACCCACGCTGGAGCGCCAGTCCTTGCTCTTGAAGAGTAGCGGCTTCAGCGCCAGGCCCAGCAGCACCAGCCCCAGCACCAGCATGGTCACCGCAATCGGCCGCTGCACAAAGATGCTGTAATCGCCGCCGCTCATCGCCAGCGACTGGCGCAGCGACAACTCCAGCATCGGCCCGAGCACCAGGCCCAGCGCCACCGGCGCAAGGTCATAACCGAACTTGCGCAACACATAACCGACACCGCCCATCACCAGCATGATCCACACATCCATCGTGCTGTTGCTGACCGAATAACAGCCGAGAATGCAGAACGCGAGAATGCAGGGATAAAGGTAGGCATACGGAATGCGCAGCAGATTCACGAACAGGCCGACCATCGGCAGGTTCAACACCAGCAGCACCACGTTGCCGACATACATGCTCGCGACAAAGCCCCAGAACAGATCGGGCTGCTGCTGGATCAGCATCGGGCCCGGCAGGATGCCGTGGACCATGATCGCTGCCAGCATCACCGCAGTGACCGGACCGGTCGGAATGCCCAGCGCCAGCATCGGCACAAATGCACCGGTGGCCGCGGCATTGTTCGCGGACTCCGGACCGGCTACACCCTCAATGGCGCCATTGCCGAAACGCTCCGGATGTTTCGACATCCGCCGCTCGATGCCGTACGACACGAATGACGAAATGATATGCGCCGAACCCGGGATGATACCGATCAGGAAACCCAGAATGCTGCCGCGCATGATCGGGCCGACAGAGAGCTTGAGGTCGGCCTTCGTCGGCACCAGCTGGCGCAGTGTCGGCTGCTGGACCTTGGGCGGATCCGCCTGCCCTGCCGTCAGCAGGATTTCCGAAATGCCGAACAGGCCGACCGCCACCGGCACAATGCCGACGCCATCGCCCAGTTCAACAATGTCAAAACTGAACCGCGTGTAACCGCTCATGACATCGATGCCGATCATGCCGAGCAGCAGGCCGAGCACAGCCATCGCCAGCGTTTTCAACATCGAGCCGCCGCTCATATAAGCCAGCACAAACAGGCCCATCAGCAGCAGCGCCGTATATTCCGGGGGACCGAAACGCAAAGCAAAGGATGCCAGCGTCGGCGCCATCAGCATCAGGCCGATCACGCCCAGCGTACCGGCAACGAAGGAGCCGATCGCAGCAATCGCCAGCGCCGGACCCGCGCGCCCCTGCTGGGTCATCGCGTAACCATCGACGCAGGTCATCACCGAAGCCGCTTCGCCGGGGATACGCATCAGGATGGAGGTCGTGGAACCGCCGTACATCGCACCGTAATAAACACCGGCGAGCAGCACAATGGCGATGATCGGATTGAGACCGAAGGTCGCCGGCAGCAGCAGACTGATCCCGGCCAGCGGTCCGAGCCCCGGCATCATGCCGACCAGCGTGCCGATGATGCAGCCGAAAAAGGCATACATCAGCACTTCCGGCTGGAAGGCCACCGAAAACCCCATCATCAAACTGTTGAAGGTTTCAATCATCAGAAGCCCCAGGGTCCGACGGGCAGCGGCACTTTGAGCAGCGTGCCGATGACGTAGAACGAAGCGATGCTGAAGCCGGCGGAAACCAGCACCACCGCCAGCGGATGTTTGCGTTCAATGACGCCGAGGAAAAACACCAGAAAGGCCGCCGTGGTCAGCCGGTAACCGATGCGCGCCAGCGCAAACGTCGCGGCAACGCAGGCCACCATGATGATCAGCGCACGCATGGCTTCGGGCCATTCGGTTTCAGCCATGGACGGCGACCGCGCCCCCATTACCGTCACCAGCAGGCCGATGCCCCCGAGGGTGCAGGCCAGCATCAGCGGCACATATCCCGGCCCCGGATCGGCC
>CBHTVL010000494.1:0-2100 GCA_966096475.1 uncultured Burkholderiales bacterium | reverse complement strand
AGATGCCAAGTTTGTCAGTCATAACGGATTTGACTGGGACGGCATCCAGAAGGCTTACGAAAAAAATCTGCGCGAAGGTGAAATCGTCGCCGGCGGTTCGACCATCACCCAGCAGCTGGCAAAAAACCTGTTTTTCTCCGGCGAACGCACCTGGTGGCGCAAGGCGCAGGAGGCGGTGGTTGCGGTGATGATCGAAACGGTGATGAGCAAGCGCCGGATTCTCGAGATTTATCTGAATGTCATCGAATGGGGTGACGGCGTATTCGGCGCCGAAGCCGCGGCCCGTCATCATTACGGCACGACCGCGGCCGGATTGTCACCGGAACAGGCGGCGCGGCTGGCGTCGGTTGTGCCCAGTCCGCGGCGTTACGGGCCGGCCAGTGATACGGCCTATCTGCAGCGGCGCACGCAGACCATATTGGCGCGGATGAACGGTGCGCAGATTCCCTGATTTTCCGGTTTGCCGCGGTGCAGCGACCGCGTGTTTTGCGGTGTGTTCTGAACAGCCGATTCAGGCACCAGTTTTCAGTTGACCATCGCCGGGCGCCAGCATAATCTGCCATCCGGCGTGTGCAATGCAATCCCACCGTAGCGGCAAGACTGCGGGGATGCTGCCGGTCAGGAGGAGGTTCGCAGCAGCACTGCGCACGAAACGCACTAACGCGATGAACGCGATAACCGAAATACCCGCGTCACCCATTCCGAATCCAGTCGAGGAGAAGTCATGGCCCAGTTGAACATCAATGGTCGCACGTACAAAGTCGACGTCGAACCCGATACCCCTCTGTTGTGGACGATCCGTGAGCATGTCGGCCTGACCGGTACCAAATACGGTTGCGGCGTCGCACAGTGCGGCGCCTGTTCGGTGCACCTCAACGGCAATGTCGTACGCTCCTGCTCGATTCCGGTTTCGGCCATCAAGGCCGGCGACAAGATCACCACCATTGAAGGCCTGTCCCGCGACAGCTCGCACCCGGTGCAGAAAGCCTGGGCGGCCATCGACGTGCCGCAGTGCGGTTATTGCCAGTCCGGTCAGATCATGGCAGCGGCGGCGCTGTTGGCGAAAAAACCCAAGCCGACTGACAAGGACATCGACGAAGCGATGACCAACATCTGTCGTTGCGGCACTTATCACCGCATCCGCGCCGCGGTGCACATGGCCGCCGGCAATGCCAAGGTGGCCAGCGCTGACGCGACCCCTTCTGACAAAACCACCGTCTAGGACCAAAACCCATGGACATGAAAAAAACAATCTCCGGCGAACTGCCGAAAATTTCCCGTCGTAAATTCCTGGTGGGCAGCGCTGCCGCGGGCGGTGGTCTGGCTCTGGGATTCAGCCTGCCCTTCGGTATCGCCGATGCATCTGCAAAAAGCGGCGCCGCGGCATCCGAAGTCAATATCTGGGTCGTTGTGCAGCCGGATGAAACCTGTGTCATCCGTATCGCCCGCGCCGAGATGGGCCAGGGCACGCTGACCGGTCTGGCCCAGCTGGTGGCCGAGGAACTGGAATGCGACTGGAAAAAGGTCAAGACCGAACAGATTACCGCCGGCCAGAATCTGGCACGCAAGCGTGCCTGGGGTGATATGTCCACCTCGGGCAGCCGTGGTATCCGCACCTCGCATGATTATGTGCGCCGAGGCGGGGCTGCTGCCCGCATCATGCTGATGCAGGCGGCCGCCGATGGGTGGAAAGTGCCCGTCGGTGAGCTGACGGTTGCCAACGGCGTGATCAGCCACGCCGCTTCGAAACGCAAGACGACCTACGGCAAGGTTGCGGCAGCGGCAGCGAAGCTGACACCGCCGGATCCGAAAAGCATTGCGCTCAAGCCGGTCAAGGACTGGAAGATCGCCGGCAAGGGACTGCGCCGTCTGGACACCGGTGACAAGCTGAACGGCAAAAAAATCTATGCCATCGACCTGAAGATGCCGGGCATGCTGCACGCGACGGTCAAGGACTGTCCGGTATTCGGCGGCAAGCTGGCCAGCTTTGATGATTCCAAAGTGAAAGGAATGCCCGGCGTCAAGGCGGTCATGAAAGTCAACGACACCACGGTGGCCGTGGTGGCCGATACCTGGTGGCGCGCGAAAAAGGCGATGGAC
>CBHTVL010000493.1:0-2166 GCA_966096475.1 uncultured Burkholderiales bacterium | reverse complement strand
GGTGGATACCGAGGAAATGATGCGCGGCCAGCCGGTTGATTCGGTGGTGCTGATCGGTGGCTGCGACAAGACCGTGCCGGCGCTGTTGATGGGCGCTGCGAGTGCAAATGTGCCGTCGATCATGCTGGTGACGGGGCCGATGATTACCGGCGATCACAAGGGCGAACGCCTGGGCGCCTGCACCGACTGCCGCCGTTTTTGGGGCAAATACCGCGCCACCGAAATTTCCGAGCAGGAAATCGGCGAGATCAACAACAAGCTCGCGCCGTCGGCCGGCACCTGCATGGTGATGGGCACGGCGAGTACGATGGCGCTGTGCACCGAAGCGATGGGCATGATGCTTCCCGGCGGGTCCTGCGTGCCGGCGGTAATGGCGGATCGTTTGCGTCAGGCGGAAGCGAGCGGTGCGCGCGCGGTGGCGATGGCCAAAGAGAAACTCACGCCCGACAAGATCATGACGGTTGAGGCGTTCGAGAATGCGCTGCGCGTGCTGTTTGCCGTCGGCGGTTCGACCAATGCCATCGTGCATCTGGCGGCGATGGCAGGGCGCCTTGGCATCAAGCTGGATCTGGATGCCTTCGACAAGATGGGCCGCGAGACGCCGGTGCTGGTGGATCTGAAACCGACCGGCCAGGGTTATATGGAAGATCTCTACAAGGCCGGTGGCCTTGCGGTGATCCTGCGCGAACTCAAGCATCAACTGAATCTGAAGGCGCTGACAGTCACCGGTAAAACGCTGGGCGAGGATCTGGCGGAAGCGCCGCCGGCCTGGGACCAGAAGGTCGTGCGCAAATTCAAGGATCCGGTGTTTGCCGGCGGCAGCATTGCCGTGCTGCGCGGCAATCTTGCACCGGGCGGCGCGATCATCAAGCAGGCGGCGATGGATCCGAAGCTGACGAAGCACGAAGGCCGCGCCGTGGTGTTCGAATCCCTGCCGGATATGGCTGAGCGCGTGGATGATCCGAAGCTCGATGTCAAAGCCGATGACATTCTGGTGCTGAAGAATGCCGGCCCCATCGGTGCGCCGGGCATGCCTGAAGCGGGTTATCTGCCGATTCCAAAAAAACTCGCTGCCAAGGGCGTCAAGGACATGGTGCGGATTTCCGATGCACGCATGAGCGGCACCGCTTTCGGCGCCATCGTGCTGCATGTCACCCCGGAATCCGCCATCGGCGGTACACTCGCGCTGGTGCAGAACGGCGACCGTATCCGTCTCGATGTGCCGGCGCGCAAGCTGGAACTGCTGGTCAGCGATGCTGAACTGGAAGTCCGTCGCAAGAAGTGGAAAGCACCGAAGCCGCGCAAGGACGACGCGCGCGGTTACCGCAAGCTGTTCATGGAGCAGATCACGCAGGCCGATGAGGGCTGCGACTTTGCATTTTTGAAAACCGAAATCACCACCCAGGCCCCCCGCAAGCGATGAGTCAACAGAAAACGAGGTCGAAAGCCAAGACTAAAACCGGCAGCGTATCCCGCAAAAAGTCAAAAAAACCGTTAAAAAACAAAAAGATGGTTAAATCCGCCGCCAGCAAAACGGCGGCGAAAACCGTGAAGGCGGCCAAGCCGCGCGTCGCGGTGCGCAACTCACCGATCCATGGACGCGGCGTGTTTGCGCTCAACACCATTGCCAAAGGCGCGCGCATTATCGAATACACCGGCGAGCGCATGTCGCATGCCGAAGCCGATCGCCGCTATGGTGATCTGCATGACGGTTCCTCACACACCATGCTGTTTGCAGCGACTGACAAGGTGGTGATCGATGCCACCAAACGCGGCGGGCCGGCACGCTGGATCAACCACTCCTGTGCGCCGAACTGTGAAGCCAATGAGGAAGACGGTCGCGTGTTCATTGATGCGATCCGTCCGATCAAGCCGGGGCAGGAATTGTCGTACGACTACAACCTCGTGCTCGAAGAGCGCCACACGCCGAAGCTCAAGCGCGAACATCCCTGCCACTGCGGTATGCCAAAATGCCGCGGCACGCTGCTCGGCAGCAAACGTTAGTTGAGCCTGTTCAGCCGTTCTTGCGGGTGACGCGAAGCGCGCGCACCCGCGGCGATGCGAAGATCGTGCCGTGTTTGATATGCGCTTCGTGGTTGGCCTCGATATTGTCGAGGTCGTAGAGGTAATTCACCATGAAGCCGGCGGCATTCTGCTGGCCCTTGG
>CBHTVL010000492.1:0-2167 GCA_966096475.1 uncultured Burkholderiales bacterium | reverse complement strand
ATACCGCATGCCGCGCGGGTTTCCGTCTGCGTTGACAGGGTATGGAGGCCTGCCTATGCTGGCTCTTTAACAAGGGATGTTCTGATGAAGCCGCAAGCTGCAGCCTCCGCGGAAACACTGGCGCTGCTCAAAACGCTGATCGCGTTCCCGACCGTCAGCCGTGATTCCAATCTCGAACTGATCGACTATCTGCAGGAATATCTGCGTCCGCTGGATGCCGATTGCCGGATGACTTATGACCGTGACCGGCGCAAGGCCAATCTGTTTGCGACGCTGGGCCCGCGCGGCGAACCGGGTATCGTGCTGTCGGGCCATACCGATGTGGTGCCTGTGGATGGACAGGACTGGGCTACCGATCCATTCGCGCTGACCGAACGCGACGGGAGGCTCTACGGCCGTGGTACTTCCGACATGAAGGGTTTTATTGCCTGCGTGCTTGCGGTGATTCCCGGCGTGGCGAAACAGGGATTACGCACGCCGGTGCATCTCGCCTTCAGTTATGACGAGGAGGTCGGTTGCCTGGGCGTGCGCGGTCTGTTGAGCGATCTGCAGCAGGCCGGCATCCGGCCGCGTTCCTGCATCGTCGGTGAACCCACGGAAATGCGTCCGGTGATTGCGCACAAGGGCAAGCAGAGTTACCGCTGCACGGTGCGCGGTTTGGCTTCACATTCGGCGTATGCGCCTTTCGGCGTCAATGCGGTGGAGGCGGCGGCGGAGGCCGTGGCATTCCTGAAGCAGATGGCGCGGCGGCACCGCGACCGCGGGCCTTATGACCGCGGGTTCGATGTGGCTTACACGACGGTGCACACCGGCGTCATCCACGGCGGCACCGCATTGAACATCGTGCCGCATGAATGCATATTTGATTTCGAGTTCCGCAACCTGCCGGGCGATGATCCCGAAGCGCTGTTGCGCGAGTTCGAGCAGCATTTACGTATGGTGATCGAACCGGAAATGCAGGCGGTTGATCCGCGCAGCGGTTTTACCCTGGTGAAAATGTCGGAAATGCCGGCTTTGAATACGGCGCCGGAAGCGGGCATTACCGCGCTGGCTCAGGAGCTGTCAGGCAACGGGGATATTGCCAAGGTGTCGTTCGGCACCGAAGCCGCGCATTTTCAGGTGGCGGGAGTGCCGACCATCGTCTGCGGACCGGGCTCGATCCGTGAGGCGCACAAGCCTGATGAGTTCGTCACGCTGGCGCAGATCGCGCAATGTGAAGACTTCCTGCGACGGCTGGGCACCCGGCTGGTCGCCGGGAACCCGTAAACATCCGGATCAGTTGTCGGTGGTGGCGACGAACTTCGGATCGTCCTGGTGCTCGCGTTCGAACTGCAGGAACTCGTAATAGCCGCAGCGCTTGCCGTCCGGGTAGGAGTGACAAACGCCGGGACGCGCTTCGTACACCGTGCAACGCCGTTTTTTAGTGTCAAACAGCGCGCAGATCTTGCCGAAGTGTTTGTCCTGCTGCTGTTTCAGCGAACGCACTTTTTCCGAACGGTCAAAACGCGTGTAGCGTGATTCGGCCTGGGCGTAGGTAATGTCGAAATGTTTGGCCAGCCGCGCGATGTCGCGTTTGCCGACTTCGATCAGCGGGTAGCTGCAGCAGTACCCGGGGCATTTGCTGCAATCGTACTGGACGGCGGATTTCTTTTTTGCGGTGCTGGCGGCCATGGTCTCTCAGGCGCCGCTGTGGCGGCGCGTTTCCGTTGAAAAGCGCGCATTTTACCTGCGCGCGTGCCGCCGTGCGGGGAATTTCAGTGGTGGAGGATCTTCGACAGGAACTGTTGCGCCCGTTCCGAACGCGGCGTGCCGAAGAATTCGGCCTTGGGCGAGTCTTCGACGATTTCGCCGCGGTCCATGAAGATTACGCGGTGCGCGACCTTGCGGGCGAAACCCATCTCGTGAGTCACGCACATCATGGTCATGCCTTCCTGGGCGAGTTCGACCATCACGTCGAGCACCTCGTTGATCATTTCCGGATCCAGCGCCGAGGTCGGCTCGTCGAAGAGCATGGCTACCGGGTCCATTGCCAGACCGCGGGCAATGGCGATGCGCTGCTGCTGGCCGCCGGAGAGCTGGCCGGGGAATTTCTGTGCATGGTCGGTCATGCCGACACGTTTGAGCAGCATCTGCGATTTGGCGGTGGCTTCCTCGAGGCTGCGGCCCA
>CBHTVL010000491.1:0-2167 GCA_966096475.1 uncultured Burkholderiales bacterium | reverse complement strand
AAAACAGGGCGCGATCGCCATTGCCGCGCGCCGAGCCGCAGACGCTGGGATTCGCCACCGACCGCCTGCCGCGAATTGCCGCTGCCTTGCAGGGCGAAGTCGCACGCAATGCGCTGCCCGGCGCCGTGCTGATGATTGCGCGCCGCGGCAAACTCGCCTACAGCGAGACCTTCGGTTATCTCGATCCCGCGGCGCAAACCGCGATGCCGGCCGATGCCATGTTCAGCATCGCGTCGATGACCAAACCGCTGGTCACCGTCGGTGCGTTGATGTTGTGCGAAGAAGGCCGCATGGCGATCAACCAGCCGGTGCGCTATTACCTGCCGCAACTGGCCGGGATGCGCGTCAATCCGCCGCTGTGCGACGGCGCCGCGGGTGCGCCGACCGAAGCGGCGTTGCGCGAAATGACCATTGAAGACCTGATGCGCCACACCGCGGGTCTCAGCTATGGCCGCGGAGAAAAGGCGATTTACCAGCGCTACCCGGCGTCGTCGGATGCCGCATCGTCGCGCTGGAGCGGCAATGAATTTCTGGGCCATCTTGCGACGCTGCCGCTGCATTACCAGCCGGGTAGCAACTGGGAATACAGCCTCGGCCTCGATGTGCTGGGTCTGGCGGTGGAGGCGGTTGCCGGGATGCCGCTGTCGCGGTTTCTCGAGGAACGGCTGTTCAAGCCGCTGGGCATGCGCGATACCGTATTCACGGTGCCTGCCGATCAGCGGTCGCGTTACGCCAAAGCGCTGCCGCGTGATCCGGTGAGCGGCGAAAAGCAGACTTTGCGCGACGGCACCACCCCGCACAAATTTGATTGCGGCGGCGGCTGTGCGATATCCACCGCGGCCGACTACCTGCGTTTTGCGCAGATGCTGCTCAACCGCGGTGAACTTGACGGCGTGCGCGTGTTGTCGCGCAAGACCGTGGAATTCATGACCAGCGACCACCTCGGTCCGGAAGTGAATCTGTCGATGCTCAATGACTATCCCAACATCCGCGGCTACGGTTTCGGCCTCAGTGTCGCGGTGCGGCGCAGTAGCGGACGGGGCGGCATGCCCAGCACTACCGGTGAATTTCACTGGGCGGGGTCGACCGGTACCTATTTCTGGGTCGATCCGGCCGAGGAGCTGGTGACGGTGTTCATGGCCCACGCCCCGGGCACCATTCGCTACTACCACCGCCAGTTGCTCCACGCCCTGGTGCTCCAAGCCTTGGGGTGATCGGGGCGGAGGGGCTACAAAATCAAAGGCTTGGCGGGGGGTGGTACGCTAAGCTGTTGTTTTAATTGAAGGTTGGCGCGTACAGTGCGATAATGCCGCCCTATGAACGATTCGCAACCACCCCAGAACCCCGTTTCACCGCGCCAGCGCATGCAGGAGCTGCTGGCCATCCCCGATCGCAACCGGACGGATGCCGAGTGGGACGAACTCAATGAACTCGAGATCGCGCTCGCTTCGGGTAATCGTCCCGGCGCGCCGGATCCCCAGCAACAGCGCCGCAGCATGGGCGTGATGAGCAGCGGCCAGCAGCCCAAAATGGGCGGCGGACGCCCGCAAGGCCAGGGTAAAAACCAGGGCGGCGGCGGTGGAGGCGGTGGTGGCGGCAAGAAATTCCACAAGCGTCCGGGCAAACGCCGCGGCGGCGGAGGCGGTGGTGGTGGCAATGGTGGTAACGGCGGCAACGGTGGCGGCGGCCCGCAAGCGCCGCAATAACCCCCAGCAATATTTCCCGGGGCCGCGCTGATTGCGCGGCCTTGTTGTTTCTGATTTCCGCAATACCCTGAATCCGGAGCCGGCCCTCATGACCATGAAGCCCAGCGAACTGCAAAAACACACCGCGCTGAAAATCGTCAACAAGATGAAAAAAGCCGCAACGCCGGACCGTTTCGGCGGCACCGCCGGCGCGTTGCCGGATCGACGCGAACAGCGCCGTCTGGATCAGGCGGCCGGATTGATTCCGTTTGCGGTGAAACTGAACCGTGATCTCGTCGCGCAGGTGAATGCAATCGCCCAGGAACGCAAGGTTCCGGTTAACGACGTCGTTGCAGAACTGCTGCAGGCCGCGCTGAAAAAATAAGCGGCAGAGTGGTTCAGCGGGCGTCAGGCGTCGCCCCTGTTTTACGGCGCTCCGATTCGTATTCGTCATAGGTCGGTCGCCGCGGCGACAGACCAAA
>CBHTVL010000490.1:0-2168 GCA_966096475.1 uncultured Burkholderiales bacterium | reverse complement strand
AGCCCAATGCGATGGGCGGCCGCGAAACCGGCTCGATGGCCAATCTGCTGATCGGTCACCGCGACCTGCAGGATGCTGCTGACCGCGCTGAAGTTGCAAAACTCTGGGGCGTGCCGTCGATTACCGGACGCAGCGGCAAAACCGCCGTCGAAATGTTCGAAGCCATCCGACGCGGTGAGATCAAGGCGGTATGGATCGCCTGCACCAACCCCGCGCAGTCGATGCCCGACCAGACCGCCGTGCGTGAAGCGCTGACCCGCGCCGAACTGGTGGTGCTCCAGGAAACCTGCGACGACACCGAAACCGCGGCCTACGCCGACGTATTGCTGCCTGCCGCCGGCTGGGGTGAAAAAGAAGGCACGGTGACCAATTCCGAACGGCGCATTTCTCGCGTGCGCCCGGCGATTACCGCGCCGGAAGAAGCGCGTCCCGACTGGCGCATTGCCTGCGACTTCGCACTGGAACTCGAACGCCGACTGCATGGCCATACGTCAACGCTGTTTGCCTTTGATTCGCCGCGGCAGATTTTCAACGAATACCGTGAGCTTACCCGCGGCCGCAACACCGACATCACCGGGCTGGGTTATGCCACACTCGACGCCAAAGGGCCGCAACAATGGCCCTATTCGATCGACGCCCGCCACGGCACGCAGCGCCTGTATGAAAACGGCGTATTCCCGACCGCCACCGGCCGTGCGCGTTTTGCCGCCGTGCATTACATGCCTGTCGCCGAAAACGTCGACGCGCGTTTTCCGCTGCACCTGAATACCGGCCGCCTGCGCGACCAGTGGCACGGCATGAGCCGCAGCGGTCGCGTCGCCAAGTTATGGAGCCACGCGCCGGAACCCGCGCTGATGCTCAATCCGGCGGATCTGGCACGCCGCAATATCGCTCCCGGCGAACTCATTACCGTGGATTCGCGTCGCGGCATGCTGACGCTGGTCGCCGAAGCCGATACCGGCGTCGCACCGGGCCAGGCCTTCCTGCCGATGCACTGGGGGAGTCGTTATCTCAGCGGCGCCGGCGCCAACACACTGACATTACCGGTGATCGATCCACGCTCTTTCCAGCCGGAACTCAAACACAGCGCGATCCGCATCGACAAGGCGGTGCTGCCGTGGCGACTGATGGCTGTCGGCACACCGACAGACGGCAACGCACTGGCGCTGCTGTCGCGCATCCAGACCCTGATCCCGGAATTCGAATTCGCCTCCTGCACGCTGACGCCCGACGCCAACGGCGTGCTGCTGCGCGCCGCATCGGCAAAACCGCCCTGCGCAAAAACGCTGGAAAAAATCCATGCGCTGTTCGAACTCGATGGCACAACGGTGCTGCGTTACGCCGATCCGCGTCGCGGCGTCACCCGCGCGGTGCGCCTTGCCGACGGTCATGTTGCCGGCGCCTGCCTCTCCGGCGATGCCATCGGCGAAACCTGGCTGCGCGAATTTCATGCGCAGGGGCTGAACGTCGCCGCCCTCGGTTCGCGGCTGCTGGCGCCGGTCGCCACAGCGCCGGTTGCACTGGCCGCGCGCGGCCGCATCGTCTGCAGCTGTCATGTTGTCGGTGAAACCACCATCCTCGCCGCGCTGCAGGCCGCCGAAGGCGATGCCGGCAGTAAACTCGCCACCGTGCAGCAGCAACTGCGCTGCGGCACCCAGTGCGGCTCCTGTCTCCCCGAGCTGCGCAAACTCGCCACTGCATCAGTCATGGCCGCCTGAGGAATGCACATGAAAAATACATTCAAAACAAACACTTCCAGCGGCAAGGTGTGGCTGGTCGGCGCCGGCCCCGGCGACCCGGAACTGCTGACGCTGAAAGCGGTGCGTGTCATCGGTGAAGCAGATGTTGCGCTGGTCGATGATCTGGTCAATCCGGCTGTGCTGACCCATCTGCGTCCCGGCGCGCGCGTCATTCACGTCGGCAAACGCGGCGGCTGCAAATCCACACCGCAGGCCTTTATCGAAAAACTGCTGGTCGCCGAAGC
This sequence comes from uncultured Burkholderiales bacterium, assembly GCA_966096475.1. Taxonomy (GTDB): domain Bacteria; phylum Pseudomonadota; class Gammaproteobacteria; order Burkholderiales; family SG8-41. Next base: position 184 of record CBHTVL010000490.1, on the reverse strand, counting down.
GCAGGCCGGCAATACCGTGGTGCGACTGAAAGGCGGCGATCCCTTCGTCTTCGGACGCGGCGGTGAAGAAACCGCAGCGCTCGATGCTGTCGGCATCCACTGGGAAGTCGTCAGCGGCATCACCGCCGGCATTGCCGCGCCCGCTGCCGCCGGCATTCCGGTCACCCATCGCGATGCCGGCCGC
>CBHTVL010000489.1:0-2170 GCA_966096475.1 uncultured Burkholderiales bacterium | reverse complement strand
GCTTCGCCCGACGGCAAAGGTGTTCTGGAGATTTGCCGCGGCATCGAGGTCGGCCACATTTTCCAGCTGCGCACCAAATACTCGAAGGCACTTAACCTCGCCTTTCTTGACGAGACCGGCAAATCGCAGATCATGGAAATGGGCTGCTACGGCATCGGCGCGACCCGTGTCGTCGCCGCAGCGATCGAACAGAACTACGACGAGCGCGGCATCATTTTCCCGAAAGCCATTGCCCCCTTCGACGTCGCCATCGTGCCCATCGGTTACGGTAAAAGCGCACAGGTCCGTGAAGCCGCGGACCGTCTGCATGACGCGCTCACCGCCGCCGGCATCGACGTCATTCTAGACAACCGCGACGAACGTCCCGGCGTCATGTTCGCCGACATGGAACTGATCGGTGTGCCGCACCGCGTAGTCATCGGTGATCGCGGCCTCAAGGAAGGCCAGATCGAATACAAGGGTCGTCGCGACGCAGAAGCCCGCACCCTGCCGTTGACTGACGCAGAAACATCATTAAAATCAATGATATGCGGAGATTCAGCACAGCACTGAGTACGGCACTGAGCAGCCTGCTGCTGCTCGTACCGCTCACCGTTCACAGCGGCGCACAGAAATACGAACCGCTGTCCGCGAGCGTGCAGGCCAGCCTGCACCGCGCAATCGCCGATCAGGCCGCACCGGTCGTTGCCTTCGATGACGAACGCGAAGCACGCGCCTGGCTGGCCGCCATGTCATCGCGGCTCGTCAAAAAAATCCCTGACCGCGTTGCGCGCGAGGAATTCCTGCTGACGGTGCATTACGAAGCCCGTCGCGCCGGGCTCGATCCGCAACTGGTGCTGGGCCTGATCCAGGTGGAAAGCGCATTCCGCAAATACGCGGTGTCCAGCGCCGGCGCCCGCGGTGATATGCAGGTGATGCCCTTCTGGTCCAAGCTGATCGGCACGACCGAACACAATCTGTTCAACCTGCGCACCAACCTGCGTTACGGCTGCACCATCCTCCGCCACTACGTCGATATCGAAGGCGGCAACCTGTTCCGCGCGCTGGGCCGTTACAACGGCAGCCTGGGCAAACCCGAGTATCCGAACATGGTGCTACGGGCCTGGGACGGCAACTGGCGTTACACGCCGCCGGCCGGCGTACGCACCGCGCAATAAAATTCCGGAAACAACCGAATCCGATGCATGAAATCCTCGTGCTTTATTACAGCCATCACGGCGCAACCCGCGAGATGGCGCAATTGATTGCCCGCGGCATCGAACAGGCGGGTGCCACGGCACGGCTGCGTACGGTGCCGAGAGTTTCAACGGTTACCGAAGCGAGCGAACCAGACATTCCGCCCGAGGGCGCGCCCTATGCGGAACTCGCCGATCTGGAGGAATGCGCAGGCATCGCACTCGGCTCGCCCACGCGTTTCGGCAATATGGCGTCGCCGATGAAATATTTCTGGGACGGCACGGCAAGCCTCTGGCTCAAGGGATCACTCGCCGGCAAACCGGCAGCCGTATTCACATCCACCGCCAGCCTGCACGGTGGACAGGAAACGACGCTCATCTCAATGATGCTGCCGCTGCTGCACCATGGCATGCTGATCGTCGGCCTGCCGTATTCGTCGCCGGAACTGCTGACAACCGCGACAGGCGGCACGCCCTACGGCCCCAGCCATCACGCCGGTGCAGCCAGCGATCTGCCGGTTTCGGAGCACGAACGAAAACTGTGCATCGCCCTCGGCAAACGTCTGGCCGAAATCACGCTGAAGCTCGCGAAATGACCCGTTCGCGCGGCACCCAACTGGCAGCCGCCGGGGCACTGTCGATGCTGATCCTGCTGTGTCTGATTTGGGAATTGTGGCTGGCGCCGTTACGGCCGGGCGGCTCATGGCTCGCACTGAAGGTGTTGCCGCTGTTGTGGATCGCACCCGGTATCGTCCGCGGCCGCCTGTACACCTTCCGTGCATCAACGATGCTGATCCTGGCCTACTTCGCCGAAGGCACGGTCCGTGCGTATTGCGATCAGGGAATGAGCAGCATGCTGGCGCTTGCAGAAATTACGCTGACCAGCCTGTTTTTTGTGCTGGCCATCGCCCATGTCCGGGCCAGCCGCGCCGTCAGATCCTGACCACGCGCAGTATCAGCATCAGCGCCAGCGACAACACAATACTGGTCGCCAC
>CBHTVL010000488.1:0-2175 GCA_966096475.1 uncultured Burkholderiales bacterium | reverse complement strand
GCCGCTGCCGCCGCCGTGGGTGCTGCTGGCGACGTAATAGCGGCGCACATTGTCGGGCAGCGGGATGTCCTGCATGGCGTCGGTGCCGACCCATTCCGGGCCGAGCTTCAAAGCCCAGATTTCGGCGGCGCCGAAATGTTCGATGATTTTCGGGCAGGTGTTGCTCGCCATGCAGCGGTCCTGGATGCTGCGCGAGGGCAGGTTGCGTGCACGGTCGGGCCAGGGTTGCCACCATTGCGGACCTTCGCTGCCGGCCTGATCCAGCTCCAGCACGCCGTCGGGCTGGGCCCAGCGGTAATTCAGCGCAATGCGCCGGCCGGCGATGACCGGCCACATGCCGTCATGCACCCGGCGCGACGTGGTGATCTTTTTGTCTTCAACCTGATTGAAGCCCAGATGCAGCCAGCCGCGCAGGTAGTTGCCGGATTGCGAACGGCCACGCGCGATGCTGTGGGTGATTTTTCCGGCAATCGGATTCGGCGTGCCGGTGTCGTCCTGTTTGGCATATTTGAAAAAGGCGCCGAGGTCGCGCCATGCGGCGAAGCCGATGCCCAGCGGGTAGGGGTCCTTGGCGGTGTACACCACCTGATACAGCTTCGCCGCATTGAATCCGCCCTTGAGGCAGATCTGCACCGGCAGTTTGGTCAGCGGCTGCGGTTCATCGAAGCTGCCGCCGCCGCAGAATTTCCAGTCTTCAGCCGCGATCGGGGTTTCCCCTTTGACTTTGCCGTCCAGCGTTTCATGGTCGCGCGAGACCAGTGTCGCTTTGCTGGTGTCGAGCGTCGCTGGCAGATAGGGCACCGGGTTGGTTTGCACGATTAACGGTTGGGCATTGAGTCCGCTGCGGTTGATGATGCGCGCAAAGACCTGTCCGGTGACCGGCGAGCCGTCGGGATTTTTGACGACAGGCAATTGTAGCCAGTGATTGCCGTCCGCCGTCATCGTTGGCCGCACGGTGGTGCCGAGCGCCGTGCCGAAGCCGGCGTTGTCGCCCTGCCATGCGGTGGCGAGACCGATGTCGCCGAATTCACGCTCCTGTTCGGACAGCAGGACCGGACGGCCGCGGTTCGGCACTTCATGCCACAGCATGCCGCTGGCCTTGCTCATGTCGACGGGGCGGGTGATGACAAAGCTCGCGACATAACGCACCTTGCCCTCGGCGTCGCGCGCGAGTTCGATGTCCTGGATCACGCTGTTCAGCGGATCCTTGGGATCGAGTTCGCCATAGGCGCGCCCGGCAATCTGCTCATAGCGTCCCGCGGCACCGAAGCTGCTGCAGACCTCGCCCTTGCAGAAAGCCGGCGATACGGTCTGGTCGATGACGATGCGGGTGACCCGGGCTTGTGCCGGTGAGACGGTCAACCATGCGAGCGCGAGCGCGCAGACCAGACGGCCTGCAGACGGAATCGGGGTATTCATGAAACTCCTCCGGAACGATGTTGCTGAGCGTTTTTGTTTTTTTGGACTTTACCGTAAAACGCGCGGATTGCTGCGCTAAGATCGAGTCTGAACGGAAGCGCCGGATCGGGAGAGAGCATGGACGGAGCAAAGGTAATGCGTGCGGTGATGTGGCTGGCGGTGATGCTGGCTGCGGGTGCCGTGCAGGCTGCCGAAGTGAAGTATCCGCAGCGCCCCGTGCGCATGCTGGTAAGTTATCCGCCCGGCGGTCCCAGCGACCTGACGGCGCGGCTGGCGGCGCCGCATCTGTCCGAGGCCTTGGGTCAGCAGTTCATCATCGACAATCGCGGCGGCGCCGGCGGTAAGCTGGCGGTCGGTTTGCTGACGCAATCCGCCCCCGACGGTTACACCCTGCTGATGTCGGCCGGCGGCGAGATCGTGATTGCACCGAATCTGCGCCTGAAGCTCCCTTACGATCCGACCAAAGACATTATTCCGATCAGCCGTGTCGGTTCCAGCCAGTTGGTGCTGGTGGTGCATCCTTCGGTGCCGGCGAAGTCGGTGAAGGAACTGGTGGCGATGGCCAAAGCCAGGCCGGGATCGATCAACTTCGCGTCGGCGGGGACCGGGTCCACCGCGCATCTTGCCGGCGAACAGTTCAAGTTCCTCGCCGGTGTCGACATCGTGCATATTGCCTACAAGGGTGCGGGTCCGGCGCTGACAGACCTGATTGCGGGGCAGGTGCAGATGCTGATCAGCGCCTACTCCTCGGCGTTC
>CBHTVL010000487.1:0-2192 GCA_966096475.1 uncultured Burkholderiales bacterium | reverse complement strand
AATCCTGCCCGGTCTTCAGCGGCGACTCACTGCGCACCGCCACCACCGTGTATTCACTGAACAGGTTGGCGAGCGGCGTGATGTCACGGTATTTGACTGCGCCGCGACCGTTGAGATCGTTGGCGATGAGGTTTGGCGAATTGATAGCGACAAAATGCGCATCGCCTGCATGCTGATTCAGATACACCAGCGACACCGCCCCGCCACCGCCCGGCTTGTTGTTGACGGTGACCGGCACGCCGGCCAGCCCGCCCTCCTGAATGATTTTTTGCAACAGCCTTGCGCTGCGGTCGATGCCACCGCCGGGCGTCGTAGGCACGACGATTTCAATCGGTTTGTCGGGCTTCCAGGCCTGCGCCTGGGCAGCCATGACAAAACCAAAACTCAAAACAGCCAGCAACACAGTCCGGATCATTACTTGCACTCCTTGCCTGTATCGCCCGATTGCGTAAGGCTTACCAGCCCGCGATCAGCTCAGCACCGGGCTTGACGTCGCCGCGCTCAACCCGGAGCACGAGCTCGTTCATTTTGGCGTGCAGCGGTGCAGGCACGCCGATATAGGCGCCGCGCTCGGCGACATAACCGTTGATGAACTCGGTTTCGGTGCGACGGCCCTTGAACATGTCCTGCGCCATCGAAGGCCGCTGTTCGTCGGAACGCTTTTTTGCGCCTTCAACCAGGATTTCCTCGATGCCGGCCAGCGCATCACGGTTGCCCTCACCCGCCAGCGCGAGCATTTCCGGTTCCATGCCGAGCATGCGCTCCAGCGAATAACCCAGCGCCTGACCGACACGCACCGATTGCGAACCGAGGCGGATCGACACCGAGCGCGGACCGTCGGCAGCATCGCGTTGGTTGCCGGACAGGCCGGTTGCCGCGCAAAGACCGTTGCGCATGGCATTGACCGTCAGCTTGGACCAGCGCTCGCCCCACAGATTGGTGGTGACCTTGGAGCTGTCAGCCGCGCGCAGCATGTCGGCGATTTCCTGTGCACGCTTGGTAACACGGCCATGCGGCTCACCGACGCGGAACACGGTGTGCTTATCACCGCCCAGCGGCACCGTACGCTTGATTTTGCCCGGCGCATACAATTCAGCAGCAACAAGACTGGCAATACAGCCCATCGTCTTGCCCCAGCCGACGATGGCGGCGATGCGTTCTTCGTTGATGCAATTCTGCAGCGACACGCAGAAACCGTCCGGCGCGAGGTAAGGCTTGATCAGATGCGTCGCCCATTCGGTGTCATAGGATTTGACGCAGATAAACGCGATGTCGACCGGACGCTGTTTGCAGAACTGCTGCACTTCGGTGAGGTGGATTGCATTGACCTTCACCACATACGTTTCTTCCGGCGTCATGCCCGACAGGTGCAGGCCGTGTTCGCGCATGGTCTCGACATGTTCGGGCCAGGGATCGATCAGCGTGACGTCATGCCCGGCGCGGGTCAGATGACCGCCGGCGATACCACCGATGGCGCCGGCCCCGACCACGACAATACGTTTACCCATAATAAATAATCCAATAAAATCAAATACTTAAAATAAACCCCGGATTACAGCTTGGCGATGATGGCTTCAGCAAATCCTTTGGTGCCGGCAGTGCCGCCGAGATCGCGGGTGACCTGCTTCTTTTCAGCCAGCACGGCGGTCATCGCAGCGTCAATGCGGTTGGCGGCATCGTTTTCACCGATATGGCGCAGCATCAGTACGCCGGAGAGGATCATCGCCATCGGATTGGCAATGTCCTTGCCGGCGATGTCCGGGGCGGTGCCGTGCACGGCCTCAAACATCGCGCAATCGGGACCGATGTTGGCGCCCGGCGCCACACCAAGGCCGCCGACCAAACCGGCAGCAAGGTCGGAGACGATATCGCCGAACAGATTGGCCAGCAGCAGGCCGTCAAACGATTCCGGCTTGATCACCAGCTCCATGCACAACGCGTCGATGACGCGGGAATCGCAGATGATGTCCGGAAAATCCTTGGCGACGTCCTGCCCTACTTTGAGGAACAGGCCATCGGTCATTTTCATGACATTGGCCTTGTGACCGATGGTCATCTTGCGGCGGCCGGTTTTTTTCAGGTATTCGAAGCCGTAACGCGCACAGCGCTCGGTGGCGCCGCGGGTGATCCGCTTGATAGCCTCGGCGGTGTTTTCATCAACCATGCGCTCGTTGCCGACGTAAAGGTCTTCG
>CBHTVL010000486.1:0-2195 GCA_966096475.1 uncultured Burkholderiales bacterium | reverse complement strand
CCGGCGCCGCACCTTCGCCATTATTTCGCACCCCGATGCGGGTAAAACCACGCTGACCGAAAAGCTGCTGCTGTTCGCAGGCGCGATTCATATCGCCGGCAGCGTCAAGTCGCGCAAGGCCTCGCGCTACGCGACTTCGGACTGGATGGAAATCGAAAAGCAGCGCGGCATCTCGGTTGCCAGCTCGGTGATGCAGATGGAATACCGCGACTGCGTGATCAACCTGCTCGACACGCCGGGCCACCGCGACTTTTCCGAAGACACCTATCGCGTGCTGACCGCCGTTGATGCCGCGCTGATGGTGATCGACGCCGCCAACGGTATCGAGCCGCAGACGCTGCGTCTGCTGCAGGTCTGCCGTGCGCAGAACACGCCGGTGATTACCTTCATCAACAAGATGGATCGCGAAGTGCGCGAGCCGACCGATCTCGTTGACGAGATCGAACGTACGCTGGGCATGCCCGTCGTGCCGTGCACATGGCCTGTCGGCATGGGCAAACAGTTCAAGGGCGTCTTCGACCTGCGTGCCGACCGCATGCGTGTGTTTACCGCCGGCGAAGACCGCATCGGCGCCGAAGACGAAATCATCTCCGGCATCGACAACCCGGAGATCGTTGAGCGATTCGGCGACATCTTTACCCACGCGCGCCAGGAAATCGATCTGGTGCAGGGCGTGTCGCCGGAATACGACCGCGACACCTTTCTCGCCGGCAAACAAACGCCGCTGTTCTTCGGTTCGGCGATCAACAACTTCGGCGTGCAGGAAGTTCTCGACGCCGTCATTGATTTTGCGTCGCCGCCGCGACCGCACAAGGCCTTGCAGCGCGAAGTGAAACCGGAAGAGCCCAAGTTCTCCGGCGTGGTGTTCAAGATCCAGGCCAATATGGACCCGGGCCACCGCGACCGTGTCGCCTTCATTCGCATCTGTTCCGGTCGGTTCGAGCGCAGCATGCGCCTGAAAAACTGCCGCACCGAAAAGTTTTTCCGGCCGAGTTCCGTGGTGTCCTTCCTGTCGCAGCGCCGCGAACAGGTCGAAGACGCTTACGCCGGCGACATCATCGGTATTCCCAATCACGGTGTGCTGCAGCTGGGTGACACGCTGACTGAGGGCGAGGATCTGCAGTTCACCGGCCTGCCGTTTTTTGCGCCGGAATTGTTCCAGACCGTCGAAGTTGCCGATCCGCTGCGCAGCAAGCAGTTGCGCACCGGTCTTGGTCAGCTGGGCGAAGAGGGCGCGATCCAGGTGTTCAAGCCAGTGGCGGGCAGCCTGCTGCTGCTCGGTGCGGTCGGTCAGCTGCAGTTTGAAGTCGTTGCGCACCGCCTGAAACATGAATACGGCTGCGAAGCGCGGCTGTCGCCGGCGCGTTATGTTGCTGCGCGCTGGGTGACCTGTGATGACGACCGCGAGCTGCAGCGTTTCATTGATGCCAACTCACACCGTGTCGCGCATGATGCCGTCGGTGCGCCGGCTTTCCTTGCCGGCAATGCCATCGAGATCGATGTCGCGCAGGAGCAGTGGCCGAAGATCAAGTTCCATGCGCTGCGTGAGCACGCCGGACTGATTTTTCACTCCAACGCCGCGGTCGGTTGATCGATTCCGCAAGTCGCTCAGTGCGGCTTGCGCTCCATCACAAACTGTTCAAACGTTACCCCGTTGCGGGTGACGTTCTGCGTGCGGACAAGGCTGAATCCGGCCTGTTCAAAAAACGGCTTGGCCGTGCGGCTGGCTTCGGTGTGCAGATTGTGGATGCCGCGCACGCCGGCATCGGCCACCAACAACTCCAGTAGCGCGCTCGCTACGCCCATGCGCTGATAGTCCGGGTGGACATAGAGCAGGTCGATATGGCCCGGCGCATCGGTGGTGATGAAGCCGCCGAGTTTGCCGTTGATCTCGAAGGTCCAGCCCTGGCTGACGTCCATGCGCCGTTCCCATTCCGAATAATCGGTTTCTTCCGGCGCCCAGGCCTGCAGTTCTTCCGGGCTGTAATCGGCGGCGGCGCTTTCGTGCACCGCGCGGCGGAAGGTCTCGATGCTCGCATCGAGATCCTGCGACCGCCCTTTACGCATCGGCATGCGTGCGTCCTTCTTTGCCGGCGATTTCCGTGGTCCAGCGGATGATTTCGTCGACTGAAGCGCGCGGTGCACCGAGGTGATCGCCGGATGGTTCATACAGCTTTGACTGGGGATTGGCAGGC
>CBHTVL010000485.1:0-2197 GCA_966096475.1 uncultured Burkholderiales bacterium | reverse complement strand
CTCGTTGCCGGTCGTCGACACAATGGCCGATGTACCGGCTTTGGTCACCGACAGGAAATGATGCGGCGCCTGCGCGGCGCGGATCGCATCAATGGCGATCTTGATATTGCCGTCAGTGCCGTTCTTGAAACCGACCGGGCAGGACAGCCCCGAAGCCAGTTCGCGGTGGATCTGCGATTCGGTCGTGCGCGCACCGATCGCCCCCCAGGACACCAGATCGGCGATGTACTGAGGCGTGATCATGTCGAGGAATTCGCAACCGACCGGCATGCCGCTTTCGTTCAGTTCCAGCAGCAGTTCGCGGGCGATTTTCAGGCCCTCGTTGATGCGGAAGCTGCCGTCGAGGTTGGGATCGTTGATCAGGCCTTTCCAGCCCACCGTCGTGCGCGGCTTTTCAAAGTACACGCGCATCACCACCAGCAGGTCGGCGGCGTGTTTCTTTTTCGCTTCGAGCAGTTTGCCGGCGTATTCCTTGGCGGCCTTGACGTCATGAACCGAACACGGCCCCATGATCACCAGCATGCGGTCATCCGCACCGTGGATGATGCGATGGATGTCCTGACGGGCCACGAACGTCGTGTCCGCCGCTTTTTCGCTCAACGGGAATTCGCGCAGCAGGTGGGTCGGCGGCGCCAGTTCCTTGATTTCCTTGATCCGCAGATCATCAGTACGGTGCAGCATCACTATCCTTAACTTTCCATATAATCAATGCATTATAAACGAATCCCGACATTCCCTGCAGTGTCGCTACAGGGTGCCGCCAACCGTCAGGCCGTCGATGCGCAGGGTCGGCTGGCCGACACCGACCGGCACGCTCTGGCCTTCCTTGCCGCAGGTGCCGACACCCGGGTCCAGACGCATGTCGTTGCCGATCATCGACACCCGGGTCAGCGCGTCCGGACCGTTGCCGATCAGCGTGGCGCCCTTGACCGGATAGGTCAGCTTGCCGTTTTCGATCATGAAGGCCTCGGAGGCCGAAAATACGAACTTGCCGCTTGTGATGTCGACCTGACCGCCGCCGAAGTTCACCGCATAAAGACCGCGATCGACCGAAGCGATGATTTCGGCCGGATCCTTGTCACCGTTGAGCATATAGGTGTTGGTCATGCGCGGCATCGGCACATGGGCATAGGATTCGCGGCGACCGTTGCCGGTGGGCGCAACACCCATCAACCGCGCATTCAGTGAGTCCTGGATGTAACCGCGCAGCACACCGTCTTCGATCAACACATTGTGTTGGGTCGGATTGCCTTCGTCATCGACGTTGAGCGAGCCGCGGCGGTGCGCAAGCGTGCCGTCATCCACCACCGTCACGCCCGGCGCCGCGACGCGTTCGCCAACCCGGCCGCTGAAAGCCGAGGTTCCTTTGCGGTTGAAATCACCCTCGAGGCCGTGACCCACGGCTTCATGCAGCAGAATGCCGGGCCAGCCCGGTCCGAGCACCACAGTCATCGTACCCGCCGGCGCCGGACGCGCTTCCAGATTGGTCAGCGCCTGATGCACGGCTTTCTGCGCGTAGTCTTTCAGCACGTCCTCGGTGAAATGGCCGTAATCAAAACGACCGCCGCCGCCCGCACTGCCCTGCTCGCGCCGACCGTCAGCCTCAACAATAACCTGCAGCGACAGTCGCACCAGCGGCCGCACGTCGGCGGCCTGCATGCCGTCGCTGCGCGCCACCATCACCACTTCGTATTCACCGGCCAGTGCCGCCATTACCTGCGTCACCCGCGGATCGATGCGCCGTGCGATGCGCTCCAGCCGCTCCAGCAAAGCCACCTTCTCCGGCGCACCAAGGCTGGCCAGCGGATCCTGCGGCGTGTACAGCGTGCGCAACTCGCCCTTGCGTGCAATTCCCGTGCAGCCTTCACCGCCCTGACGCGCAATCGCACGCGTCGCCTGCGCCGCGGATTGCAACGCGTTAAAACTGATGTCGTCAGAATAGGCGAATGCGGTTTTCTCGCCGCTGACCGCGCGCACGCCGACACCCTGATCAATATTGAAGCTGCCGGATTTGACGATGCCCTCTTCAAGGCTCCACGATTCACTGCGCGAATACTGGAAATAAAGGTCTGCGTAGTCGACACGGTGGGCCAGCATCTGCCCGAACACAGCCTGCAGACGCCCCTCATCCAGTGCATGGGGGGCCAGCAGGGTCGCGCTGGCGGGCGCGCCGCTGGCTGCCATCACCGGCAGCGCC
>CBHTVL010000484.1:0-2217 GCA_966096475.1 uncultured Burkholderiales bacterium | reverse complement strand
CGGTTGTCGGTGATGCTGCAATACCGCTTCGATATGGAAATGCTGATCGACGTGCCCGCCGAATCCTTTGATCCCGCGCCCAAGGTCGAGTCCGCCGTGGTGCGGCTGATCCCGCTTAATCCGCCGCCGCATCAGGCGCGCGATGAAGCCCTGTTTGCCGAAGTCGTCAGCCGTGCGTTTTCGCAACGGCGCAAAACGCTGCGCAACACGCTGAAAGGTCTGGTGTCGGCCGACCAGCTCGCCGCGCTGGGCATCAATGCCGGCGCTAGGGCGCAGGAGCTGTCGGTTGCGGATTTTGTGCGGATTGCCGATGCCCTTGCGGCAGCGGCCTAGTTCGCCGTCTTGCGCTGCACGAATTCGATTTTGTAGCCGTCGGGATCTTCGACAAAAGCGATCACGGTTGTCCCGTGTTTCATCGGACCCGGCTCGCGGGTGACCTTGCCGCCGCGCTTTTTCACTTCATCACAGGTTTTGTAGGCGTCTTCGACTTCGACCGCCACATGGCCGAAGCCCGTACCCATGTCATACGAGGCGGTATCCCAGTTGTGCGTCAGCTCCAGCACCGCGGCGCGTGACTCGTCGTCATAACCGACGAACGCATTGGTGAAACGGCCACTGGGGTAATCGCTTTTGCGCAACAGCCGCATGCCCAGCACCTGAGTATAAAAATCAATCGACCGTTGCAGGTCACCGACGCGGATCATCGTATGCAAGAGCCTCACGATAAACCTCCTGTCAGATCTGCACCATTTCAAAGTCTTCCTTGCGCGCACCGCACTCGGGACAGGTCCAGTTCATCGGCACGTCCTCCCATTTGGTGCCCGGCGCAATGCCTTCATCAGGCGCACCTGCAGCCTCGTCGTAAATAAAGCCGCAAATCAAGCACATGTATTTCTTGTACTGCCCGGTATCGGTGGTCATCAGCGTTTTCTGAGTTAAATGTAAGCTACAATCTATCGGCTGGATTTCGTCGTGAACACTGACATTTTAGCCCATCCCCACCCCGGGCCCAACCTCGCGCATGATTGATTCTCCGCCCATTGTCATGGTGTTCGCCGCTACCGATCCCACCGGAGGCGCCGGGCTGCAAGCCGACATCATGACCCTTGCCAGCATGGGATGCCATCCGGTTTCCGTGGTCACGGCCATTACGGTGCAGGACACCATGGGCGTTGACGGTGTGTTGCCGATCGACGGCGAGTGGGTTTCCGACCAGGCGCGCTGCATTCTCGAAGACATGCCCGTCGCCGCCTTCAAGATCGGCGTGTTGGGCAGCCTGGAAGCGGTTGCCGCGGTTGCCGAAGTGGTCTCCGATTACCCTGAAATCCCGTTGATTCTCGACCCGGTGCTGGCCTCGGGCCGCGGCGATGAACTCGCCTCGGAAGACATGCTCGCGGCAATCCGTGAACTGCTGATCCCGCAGACCACCATCATTACCCCGAACAGCATCGAAGCGCGCCGTCTTGCCGCCGAGGATGCCGAAGACGGGGAAGACAATCCCGATCTCGCGGAATGTGCGCGGCGCATCCTCGCTTCAGGCTGCGAATACGTGCTGATCACCGGCACCCACGAAAACACCGGTGAAGTCGTCAACACCCTCTACAACAGCGACGGCGTGGTGCGCAGTGACAACTGGCCGCGACTTCCCGGCAGTTACCACGGTTCCGGCTGCACCCTGGCTTCGGCACTCGCAGCCACCATCGCCAACGGCGTCGATATGCAGGAAGCCGTGCGCGATGCCCAGGAATACACCTGGCAGTCGCTGAAACTGGCGTTTCGCCCCGGCATGGGCCAGCACATCCCCGATCGCCTGTTCTGGGCGCGTGAAGACGAAGCCGAGCCCGGCACGACCGAAGGCGACGGCGACCCCAGGGCGTGAACGCGCGGATCGCCGGGCTGTACGCGATCACGCCGGATCTCGCTGATACCGACGATCTGTTGTATCGCGTGCGCGCTGCGCTCGCCGGTGGCGCCCGCGTTGTGCAGTACCGCAACAAAACCGCCGATGCGCAGTTGCGCCTCACCCAGGCCCGCACATTGCAATCCCTTTGCGCCGCACGCGGCGTACCGCTGATCATTAACGACCACCTCGACATTGCCGTCGCCGTCGATGCGGCCGGCCTGCATCTCGGCGGTGACGATGGTGACATTGCCGCAGCCCGCGCCCGGCTCGGCCCCGCCAAACTGCTCGGCGCCTCCTGTTATGACCGGCTGGAG